>QMYL01000178.1 GCA_003662645.1 Candidatus Bathyarchaeota archaeon | reverse complement strand
GAAGAAGATACCAAAGAAAGAGAAGCGTCTCGCCCTATACTCAGCCATAGCAGCCACGGGGGTTAAGAAGGTTGTAGCATCCAGGGGTCACGTGATTGATGATGTCCCAGATTTCCCCCTAATCGTCACGAGTGAGCTGGAGGGATTGAAGGAGACGAGTGAGGTCAAGAGAGCCTTGATGAATATCGGGGTTTGGCCGGATGTGTATAGAGTGAAGGAGGGCATAAAGGTACGTGCTGGCAAGGGGAAGATGAGGGGGAGGAGGAAGAAGGTCCCGAAGGGACCGCTCATAGTCGTATCTAAGGATGATGGGATAATTAAGGCTGCCCGCAACATACCCGGCGTTGATGTTGTGACCGTTAGAGACCTTAACGTTGAGCTCCTCGCCCCTGGAACCCATCCGGGTAGGCTCACGGTATGGACCGACTCGAGCATAGAGGAGCTCCGCTCAATAACGGAGGAGAGGTGAAAACATGGATCCACACGATGTTATATTATATCCGCTCATGACTGAGGTCACGACTAGGCTGATAGAGACCGAGAATAAGCTGGTATTCATAGTCGACAGGAGGGCCCGCAAGCGCGATATAAAGAGGGCGGTTGAGGAATTATACCAAGTGAAGGTTGACTACGTGAATGTCCTGATCACACCCCGAGGTGAGAAAAAGGCCTTCGTTAAGCTTCAACCTGAGTATAAAGCTGTGGATGTGGCGATAAAACTCGGAATATTATAGAGGAGGATGCCTAGTTATGGGTAAGAGGATTAGAGTTCAAAGACGTGGGAGAGGAGCCCCAACATTCAGGGCTTCAACGCACAAGAGGATCGCTCCAGCTAAGTATCCAAATCTATCCCCGGACATCAGGGACGGAGTGATCCATGGGCAGGTTCTGAGGCTCATGCATGAACCAGGGAGGGGTTCACCCCTAGCCTTGATAGAGCTGGAGGATGGGAGGAGGTACTACTCCGTGATCCCAGAGGGGATCCATGAGGGACAGATAATCGAGCTCGGCGGGAGGGCCTCGATCAAGGTTGGAAACGTACTCCCAATAGGGAGGATACCGGAGGGAACCATCGTATGCAACATCGAACTCTCACCGGGTGATGGGGGCAAGCTCGCCAAGTCTTCCGGCTCCTACGCGACCGTAGTCTCCCACACACCCGAGGGGACCATAATAAAGCTTCCATCGGGCAAGACTAAGTACGTGAACGACCTCTGCTTAGCAACTATAGGGGTTGTATCCGCGGCCGGTAGAACGGAGAAGCCCTTCCTAAAGGCTGGGGCCAAGTTCCACTGGATGAAGGCTAAGGGGCATAAGTATCCGAGGACTCGTGGAAGGGCGATGATAGCCGCCGTTCACCCATATGGGAGCAGTAAGAGGAGCGCACGCAAGGTTACAACCGTCTCTCGCCATGCACCCCCAGGCCAGAAGGTAGGTCTGATAGCTGCTAAGAGTACCGGGCGTAAGAAGAGGAGGAAGAAGTAAGGGGTATATAACTCTCTATAACTCTTCTTTACCTGTTGCGACTCTGCTAAGATAAGGGTTTCTGTCCCTTTCGCGGTCTTTCTTCAACTCAAAGGAAGTGCGCGGAGGCACAAACGGGCCTAGGAAGGAGGGGAGAAGGATCCTAAACTCATCTTAACGATCCATGGTCATGGTTTATATATTTAGGGGCACAACCCAAACCCTGAATCATCTAATATTTGGAGGAGATACGATGCAACCATCCGGCATCACGATTCGAAGGATGCGTGAGGGTGATCTAGACATAGTCTCGGAGCTTGCCACACTTGCAAATCCGCATGTAACAAGGGATGAATACCGACCTCACATAGTTGAAGGGTTGAGGGAGAATCCAGACTTATCCCTTGTAGCTGTCAAGGATGGGCGGGTTATCGGCTACGTTCAAGCCGACATATCAGATGGGAAGGCTATACTTGAGGATATAGCTGTTGCAAGAGAGTATCAAGGGAAAGGGGTTGGGGGGATGTTACTGAAGGAGGAGCTGGAGGCTCTAAGGCTTAGGGGAGCCAAGATAATCATAGCTGAGGTTCATTACAAGTGTGCCTCAGCCATCCCCTTCTACTACAAGCATAAATTCCGTATCATAGGCTCCATTCAAGACCACTTCGGAATTGGACATGATGCGATAATACTGAAAAGGGAGTTAAAGGTGACTTAAAAGGTGATCTGGAAGCATCCCTCCCATTCCCTTCGACCCATAACCGGCTAATTCGATGCCAAGAATGCGAGGTGAAGAATCCCTAAACTCTAAGATACCTCTGTCCATGAGAATGTCCGAGCCCTAATCTTAACAGTATGCCAGTTGTAACTGGTTACCCCCTCTCCCTCTCTATCTTCTCCTGGTACCCAGACTCTATGTAAGCCTTAACCGGGTCGAGTGGGAGGCCCTTCTCCATCCTAGCCATGTAGATTATAGGCCTCACATCGGTTAGGAAGGCTTCTACCAACACCCTATTTGCGAGTATTATCTCATTCCTAGACTGGCTCTCCCTCAACGCCTCCCTATCGACTATCAACGCCTTCGCGTAGGATACCATCAACGAGTCTATGGAGTGTAGTACGGCTTGTATCCTATTCTCCAACGGTGAACACTGATCTATCATGTAGGCCCAATCCCTATCCGGCTCTTCGTTCCCTATAACCCCACCGCTCACCAGCTCGTTGAATATCCTGAATATCTGCATGTTCGGCTCCACCGCATGGTCGTCGTCGGCCACATACCTATTGTTGAAGTGAATCCCTGCGGGTATCCCCTTATCTATCAACCTAGCGACTATATGCTCAACATTAACCCCATGAGCGTGGTGTCCGATGTCGACCAGTACCCCAGCCCTATCGCCCAAGTACGTGGCTATATCTGTGGCAACCGATATGTCGGATATGACCGTGTGGTAAGTCCCCGGTTCGAAGAGCTTATACTCGATCAACATCTTAACCGAGCTCGGCATCTCATCGTATACTCTTCTCAGCGAAGCCCTTAAGTTCCGTTCAGCCTCCCTCATGTCAACCTGCCCTGGATATAGGGATCCGTCCGGGAACCATAGGGTTAAGAGTTTACCCCCGTACTTCTCGGCTATCTCCGCCGATTTTAGGCTGTGCTCTATCAGGCGCCTCCTGGTCTCCGGGTCTTTAGCTGATAGGCTCCCGAACTGCGTTCCTTCTAGGAAGTAGGTTGGGCTTACGGAGCCTATCTCGAGCCCCAATTTGTGGGCGTAATCCCTCAACCTCTCGAAGGATTCCACCTTTATCTCATCGAAGGGAGCCTCATCTGGATCATCCCATCCGACGTGTATGGCGACCCTAGGTGACGCATCGGTCAACCTATTCACG
>QMYL01000177.1 GCA_003662645.1 Candidatus Bathyarchaeota archaeon | reverse complement strand
GGCTCCGCGAGGAGGGAGAAGTCGTAACAAGGTGGCCGTAGGGGAACCTGCGGCCGGATCACCTCCTAAGAAGAAAAGATTTGGGGTTGGCGGGTATGTTGGGCCTAAAATTTATCGTTTTTCTGTTACTGGTTTGGTTTTATTGGTTTATCTTTTACTCAGTTACGCCTAGCTCTTTTAGGATATTCCTTAACCCCTTCAAGGTCTCCCTGGTGCTCTTCTCTCCGTCCCCTTCGATCTTGTAGTGGGTCTCTAGGGATGCGCATCCCGTGTAGCCGTCTTCTATCAGGGCTTTGAATTGTCCGCGGTAGTCTATCTCGCCCTTCCCGATAGCTACGAATCTGTATCCAGTCTTTGTTGTCTTATCCCTGATGGCGTCCTTTAGGTGTATGTGGACTGTGTGGTCTCTAACCTTCATGTATCCGTCTGGGTAGGGTTTCTCCCCCGCGCAGAAGGAGTTGCCCGGGTCCCATACTACCCTCAGGTTTCTCTTGCCGATCGCCTTTACAACCCTCTCAGCCTCGCTCCCGGTTCCGACGAAGGTTGCATGCTCATTCTCTAGGGCGTATATCACCCCCTCTGAGGCGCATATCTCAACGGCCTCGCTCAGCCTCTCGATTATCTCATCCCAGTAATCTTCCAGCCTCCCGGTCGACCAGAAGGCGAAGCACCTCAGTATCTCGGCGTCAAAGGTCTTAGTTATATCTATCAGCCTCTGCAGGAAGCCTAGGTGCTTCTTCACCTCATCTTCGTTGTCTATGTTGCACTTGAAGAAGGGTGAGGCTATCGAGATAACCTCGAGGTCGTACTCCTTGGCCAGCCTCCTTATCCTCCGGACCTCCCCGTCTGTTAGGTCCTTCACGTTCTTGTTCCAGCACTGCCGGAGCTCTATGCATTCAAGGTTTAGGTCTCTAGCAACCTTTACAGCCCTCTCAACGTCCGTTGATATCTCGTCGGTTATTACTCCCAACCTGAACATGGCATCTCCCTCTACTTATGATCCTGCGAAGTTTATTTAATGCTTTAGTTTGGTGTCCCCTAAAAGTTGGTATAGCTGTTTCCTCATGTCCTCTATACCGGTTTGGTCTACTGGTTTACATGGTCTCTATCTCTACCGCTACGCCCTGCTTTATTAGGAGCTTTGCGTTCTCCCTTGGTAGGGCGGCCACATCCTCCGGTTTGAAGGGGCCATAGGTCTTCATGTCGGCTCCTATTATCGCTGGGACCTCCTTTAGTATTCGGACGACCATTAGGTTGTTCTCCCTAGCTCTGCCCTTCACCTCTGGGAGCCTACCGCGTAGGATATTCTCGATGAGTTTTTGGTGGGACTCTATCTGTGGTGATAAGTTCTCGTAGAGGGCTGCCTCCTCCTCGGTTAGGGTTGAGACTGGAACGGTCTTCCCCTCTAGGATCATGTGTATTATCTTGTTCAGCCTCGTCTCCATAAGCTCCTTAGCGAGCCTCCTCACGTTCTCGGCCTCCCTCTTGACGAGCCTACCCTTCACAGTTCTCTCATCTATCATCCTGCCTCCCTCCCTAACCCTCTTGACGTAGTCGGTTAACCTCCTGTAGAAGTCTCTCGGGAGCGGCTGGAGTTCCGAGTTCTCCCTCTCCTTCCTCCAAGCCTGGTATAATTCGTCATACAACCTACTCAGCCACCACCGCTAAGCCTTTACATAATAGGAGGAGGGCTGCTGCTGTTGGAAGTTCAGCCTTCTCATCCTTGAAGGGGCCGAAGGTCTCCTCCCCAATCCTAAATTTTGGGGCTTCCTCAATATATATGGTGGCCCCGCCTTTCTTGAAGGCTACAGCCTCCTTTAGGGGGTCGAAGTTCTCTATCTCACCGGCCGGGAACGAGACCTTCATTAGGCCCGTCTTCCCGTGGAGCGTGTTCGGAAGCCTTATCAGGCGGTGGATATCGGTTGTGACAACCGTGTCTATCTTAACAGATTGTATCTCCACGCTCCGCTTTATTATGGCCTTCCAGCTCTCGATGCCGACCCCCTTTATCAGGCCCCACGGCCCTCCAGCCTTCCAGCTCTCTAGGATCGCGTCCCTGTTCGTGGTTATCAGGTTGACGACGCTCCTTCTGAGGCCTATACCCCTGAGGTCTCCCTCAGTCGCCTTTAGTAGGAACTCGTATACGCCCCTGGATATCCTCCCACGCCACCCAGCCTCGTCCAAGTTTGGACCGGTTAGGATCCTGCCTCCCCCGCCCCGGATCTCCTCCAAGCCGTGGAACTTGGCGTCTATCCCCTGCCCGGTTACGTAGTCGACTATCTCCTTACGGGATGTTGAGTCCAGCTCTCTTATCACTTCGCTCTCTAAGTGGATGTGGTAGCCTCTGTGCCCGCTGAAGGAGACCCCAACCTCACCCAGTGAGAAGCCGAAGTCGTCGGTTAGGATGTCTATCAACTTCGTGGTCTCCCTCTTCGCCGACTCTAGGCAGACCTCGCATGGCCATGTCCTCTCATCGAAGCTCCTCTCCCCACATATCGGGCATGCCTCCGGCGGCGTCCCCCGTCCAGAGAAGCCGCACTTAACGCATCTCCACCTATCGTGGACCTTCTTACACTCCGTCGGTATGTGGTCGGCATCTATATCGAAGTATAAGTCGGCCCCGATCCACCCCTTACTCTCCATACTCTCCTCAGGCATCTCATAGTAGGCTGCAGAGTAGTAGGCGTGTGAAGGGACGACCCTCCTCAGGAAGGCCCTCAGCTCCCCGACATCCCTGAAGCTTTTATGCCTAAGCATGATCTTCTCCTTGAACAGGAGGAAGCCGAACTCCCTCTTCTCTATGGCCGTTGGAGCCTTTATCCGCCCCGACTCCTCCCTGTAGAACTCGGCGAACTTGGCTTTGATAAAGGCGTCTGTGGCTTCCCTGTTACCCGTCATCCCTCACTCACACCTGCGGGCGCCGTCGCCCTAATCCTCCTTAACTTTCTGCGGTAGTATGTGAGGGGATGCCTTACGGTTCTGCATAGATCATCCATGCCGGGGCATATCCCGTGGGTTCGTAGGGTGTCGCAGGACGGCGGCGTATACTTAGTTCTGGAGCCCCTATCCCCGGCTATATGCTCAACTTGGTAGCGGGTCATCCTCTCATTAAAGTCTGAGAAGGACCTGAATAGGTTGACGACTTCATCTATGGACATACCCGTGTGTAGAAGGAATGAGGTTAGGGTGAAACGTCCAACGTGGGATATGTGGGTTCCAGACCTGACCATGTTGTATAATTGCCTTATGCAGGGCGGTAGGGCCTCGTCAACCATCCCCCTCGGTAGCTCCTCAAACCGGGGTTCCCCAACTCTGCTTGAGTATAGGCTCCTCAGACGCTCCACTCTCTCAACCACGTTTTG
>QMYL01000176.1 GCA_003662645.1 Candidatus Bathyarchaeota archaeon | reverse complement strand
TACTAGGAGGTTATCCGGGTCGTATGGTGATACCTCTGCGCCTACCTCGTCGTGGATTATCTTCGCGGCTAGCCCAACCCCGCCTATAAACCTTACAGCGTCCTCTTTCCTCAACTCCTGGGTCTTCACCGTCCTCCTCGAGAGGTCTATCCGCAGTATCTTACCCGTGTATCCGTGCCACTCGTTCGGCATGGCCCTCCAGCTCCAGTTATACGCCGTATAGCTTCATTATGAGCTCCCTATCCCTCTCAGGTATCAGCGGAGGCTTCCCGAAGTGTTGGGCAACCCACTGGGTCATGGCCACCTCCTCTAGGGTCTCGACTATGGTCTCAGCCTCAACGAGGTTGAAGCCGACGCCGACAACCCCGTGGTTCTGGAGTATAAGGGCCCTAACGCCGAGTATATGTTCGGCTACGGCTTTGGCTAGGTCCTCGGTTCCGGGGTAGAAGAAGGGGACGATTGGGACCCTTCTGAGGGTTACAACGGCCTCTATGGTGATGGGTTGGATCTCCACGCCGGCGAGGGCTAACCCAGTCGCAACAGGGTTATGGGCGTGGACTATCGCGTTGACGTCGAGCCTCTTCTCGTATATTGCCCTATGCATCGGGGTTTCAACCGATGGCTTCATGTATCCCTCAACAACTTCACCCTTAAGGTTCACCTTGACTAGGTCGTCCGGTGAGAGTTCACCCTTGAAGATCCCGCTTGGGGTTATCCAGAACTCCCTTGAACCCGGTATCCTAGCGCTCACATTCCCCCCTGTCGCTGATATCAACCCTCTGCGGTATAGGGCTGACATAACCCTGCAAATCTCCTTCTTGATCTCCTCCTCGCTGAAGAGCTCCCCGCTCAAGGCCAAAACCTCCAAAGACTAATCAACCTATGAAGATTTAAATTAATCGTCTGAGAGTTGCGGGAAAGCTATATACTTCTACCTCCTAAAAGTGGGTGTTGGGCTTAGGGGCTCTCATAACCTCTCACTATATTCGTCGAGTATAGGACTCTCATGCTCAACGCCATGGACATCTTCAACATCAAAGATAATAACGGTTTAACCGATTTAAATGGAAACCGGCTGAGGATGGCTTGGAGACCGAAACCAATAATATCCGGAGTCGATAGATTTAGGTTGGGGATCGTTATGCCTAAAGTTTTGATAGTTGCTGGTGACGCAGTTGAGGCTCAGGAGATATTCTACCCGTACTGGAGGCTTAAGGAGGCCGGGGTTGAGGTTACGGTTGCAGCCCCATCCAAGAAGGTCCTATTCACTGTGGTTCACGACTTCGAGCCTGGATGGGAGACATACACCGAGAAGCCCGGTTATAGGTTCGGCTGGGTCGACGCCGCATATAAGGATGTAAAACCAGAAGATTTCGACGGCCTCATAATACCTGGCGGTAGGGCTCCAGAGTATATGCGAACCTACAAGGAGCTGGAGGCGATAGTTAAACACTTCTTCGAGGCGAATAAACCCGTTGCAGCCATATGCCATGGGCCCGTAATTATAGCTGGTTATGGCCTTGCTAAGGGTAGGAGGATGACCTGCTACATGGCCGTTGCGCCAGACCTCAAGCAGGCTGGGGCTGAATACGTCGATGAGGAGGTCGTTGTCGACGGGAACCTCGTGACGAGCAGGGCCTGGCCCGACCTGCCGGCCTTCATGAGGGAGTTCCTCAAACTGCTGGGAGTGTAAACTGAAAACCATAAACTCTCGTCCTCCTTTATTTTTATGTTCAAACATTGATGTCTGCGGGTGGTCCTTTATGGTTAGGAGGCGTAAGACTTGGCGTGAGAAACTGGAGGGGGTTAAGGAGCCCAGGATAGTTGACGACCCTAGGGGGCGGGGTAGGATGCTAATCCCGAAACCCCTAGACATAGAAAACCTAATAAGAGGTGTCCCATGTGGAGGCCTGGTGACGGTAAACCAGATCAGGGAGAACCTAGCTAGAAGATTCGGCGTCGACTTAACCTGTCCATTAGTAACGGGTTTGTTCATACGTATAATAGCCGAGGCGGCTGAGGAGGATAGGAGGGGAGGGAGGACCGATATAACGCCGTACTGGAGGGTGATAAAGGTGGATGGAAGCCTGAACCCAAAGTTCCCCGGGGGTGTTGAGGCTCAGGCTGAGAGGCTGAGGGCTGAGGGACACACGATCATCGAGGGTAAAGGTGGAAAGCTCTTTGTTAAGGACTTCGAGACCCACCTTGTTAGGTTACCTTAAACAATCAAGGACTGTTCAAGGTTCTGGTTGAAGGTTACGAAACCTCCTTCTCGAGCAGGGCCTTTATTATCTCCTCAGCCAGGACATGCATGGCTGGGGGGCTGGGGGCCTCCTCGTCGTTATCATATTCCCATTCCCTATGGCGCTCACGCTCTTCCCCGTGTCAACAACGGCCCCATGAGCCTTTCGGTTTCAAAAGGTTAATTAATTCCTTGAAAAATTTAATAGGAAAGAGGTAGGGTTCAGCTTGGGCTTACAGTGGCACGCCGAAGAGGTTGAGAAGGTTCTAGATGCTCTAGGAACAACCCCGGATGGGTTGAGCAGTGAGGAGGCTGAACGTAGGCTAAAGGAGTATGGACCTAACAAGCTCGTCGAGAGGGAGGGTGTAAACCCCTTCATCATATTCCTTGGACAGTTTAGGGATGTCTTCGTCCTGATGCTCCTCGCAGCGATAGTGATCTCACTGCTCACAGTATTCATGGAGACGTCCACCCCAACCTTGGAGGACTACGCGGACTCGATAACGATAGGTGTAATTGTGATCCTAAACTCGATAGTTGGTTTCGTCCAGGAGTACAGGTCAGAGAAGGCCATGGAGGCCCTGAAGAGGTTAACTGCACCCCAAGCCAGGGTCTTGAGGGATGGTAGGGAGGTTATAATACCAGCCGAGATGGTTGTCCCAGGTGACGTGATACTCCTTGAGTCTGGAGACCGCATCCCAGCCGATGGGAGATTGATGGAGACTATAGAGTTGAGGACTAATGAGGCCGTCCTAACGGGTGAGTCCACACCGGTCGAGAAGATGACGGACCCTGTTAGGGAGGACGCTCCAGTCAGCGATAGGCGGAACATGGTCTTCATGGGAACCCACGTGATCTTCGGGCGTGGGAGGGCGGTGATAACCGCAACCGGCATGAATACGGAGTTCGGTAAGATAGCCGGCATGATACAGGAGACCGAGGAGAAGACCCCGCCGTTGAAGGCTAAACTGAACAGGTTCGCAAAGAAGCTGTCCATATTTATAGTCTGAGTATGCGCCTTGATCTGCATCCTCGAGATGGTGAGGGAGCCGACGGCCGGGGCGAACCTGCTGAAGTTCTTCATGACCGCCGTAGCCCTCGCAGTCTCAGCGGTTCCGGAGGGCCTACCAG
>QMYL01000175.1 GCA_003662645.1 Candidatus Bathyarchaeota archaeon | reverse complement strand
CTCTAACTCCTCCCTCAATCGGCGGGCGTGTTTTAGAGCTTTCTCAACAACTGAATAGTCCCTATAATACTCAGCTTAAACCTCCAACCTCGATATCTTCTCTATGAACCCCTTATTCTCAGCATCCATGGAAGTTAAAGCCTCACGCAGAGCCGAAAGCTCGTCTAGAACCACCACTAAACCCTCTCAAGAAGACTTACTCAAAAGTATCCACATCCCGACTTAACGGAGCATTTATGCAAGTAGAAGAATCACTTCAAGGGTACATACATGCTGCTCCGGCTGGCTCCGATGCCGGGCGTTCCATGCTTTACTGGCTTGTTCGTTGTCGCAAACGCTCCTAGGTAGTGCCCTATCATCTCAGGCTTTATCTCAACTGGTACAAACTCCTTCCCGTTATGGACCATGATGACCAGCCCAACCATCTCAGGGAGTATTATCATATCCCTAACATGGGTCTTTATAGCCCCCTCCTCCAAGCCCTCCCTAACCCTACGTATCTTCTCCAAGAGCTTCCTCTGCTCTAACGTTAAACCACGCTGCAGGCTTCTACGCTGTCTAGCAGGGAGCAGCTCTATGAACTCATCCATAGACATGCTCTGCAGCCTATCTAGCGTATACCCACGATACTTGAACTCCCTGGGCATATCCCATCAGACAAGATTCAACCGAGACGATACTATTAAACCTTTCCTTAAACGTCACCCTTTTATACCCTTTTCATCCTCTACTAAAGAAGTGAGTAGAGGTAAGAACCGAAAGGCAAGCGTGCACAAGATGGTTGTGATGGACAACTACCGGAAGGGTTGGGCCCTCAGGTATATAAGGGAGGCGGAGGCGGAGCTTGAGGCCGCACATAAATCCCCAGATATGGCCCCAACCCTGATACTTGAATCATTAAGAAAGGCCCAAGCAGCCATCTACTACGGTCTAGGCGAACCTAAGGTCATAGAGGGTATAGTGCTCCAGGGGCTACGGGACGGCGGCCCAGTCGACGACCCGATACTAAGGTTCCTGATCGAGGTTGAAAGGTCGATAGAGAGGATAGAACGCTTACCCGTAACGTCGATAGATGAGGCCCTCAAGGAAGCGGATGGAATAGTCCGGTTCGCATCAGAGATCATAACCATACTAACAAGAGAGGACTGAAAAGGGAGGAGGTAGACCGCACTGAGAGGTTCTGCAACCATGAAGACCATAAATGTAAAGGTTAAGTTCATCGGGATCTTTAAGGGAGCCCTCGGAGGAGGGGAGGCATCTATAAAACTGAAGGAAGAGTCGCCCCTGAGGGAGCTTATCCGAGAGCTCGCAAAGCTCTCACCAAGACTTGGACATATGTTGATCGATCCAGAGCTGGGAGACCCAAGGCCTAACGCAGTCATACTCGTGAACGGTATGGAGATAACGATCCTAAATGGACTCGATACGAGGATGAGGAACGGAGATGAGGTTGTCCTGATACCGGTAACTCACGGCGGCTGAAACTCAAGAGAGTAGGTGTATATTACCTATCCTAACCCTCCTCAGGTATCTCTTAGCCGCATTGTAACACTCGTAGGCCAGCCTCCTACTCGTAGTTGGGAGGTCCCTCATCCTGTACTGAGGGTAGAAGGCCAATAGGCTGTAGGGTATATCCGGACTGATCCCAGATATGAACTCAGCTATCCTGCGGACCTCCTCAACGTCGATATATCCCGGAACTAGGAGGGTACTGGCGGTCAAGACCGGAACCTCACGGCGCTCATCGAAGTAGCGTTCACCTATAACCCTGAAGTTCTCAAGGATAGCGCTGTTCGGGACGCCGCAGAGAGCCCTATAAATATTTTCATCCCAGGCTTTAAGGTCGAACTTCACAATGCCGCCGCTCTCAAAGGAGAGCTCAGCGGCCTTCAAGGCGAACTCCCTCCTCCAGTTCCCATTACTCTCCCAGCAGATCCTCAAGATGCGGCCTTCCCTACCGGCCTCCTCCAGGGCTAATTGGCTAGTCCTTATAGCGTGGGGCATCTGAACCGATGGATCTCCTCCGAAGAAGCATATGCAGGAGACGTGGGAGTTCACCTTCCTAGCAAGGTTCTCGGCGCTCATAGTCGGGCTTAACCTCGCGCTCATGTAGCGGTAATGCCAATTCTGACAGAATAGGCAGTCTAGGTTGCAACTGCCATAGAAGACCGCGAGGTTCGCATAACCCCTCTCAACGTCGGGCTTATAGGCGTACCTCGGGTATCCAGCCCCCGTACACCCCGGGCAGAACCACCACGCCACACAGTTCGTGGGTAAGGGGTCGTAATACCACTCCAGAACCCCCTTACTTACGGTTCCGCCCATCATTACAAGCTTACCATCAATATTTGAGATTAAACCGCAGAAACCCCTCTCACCCTCACCTATGACGCAGTTGTTCGCGCACATCCCGCATAAAACACCGTTCGGCTCCCTAGGAGGCCTTGGAGGCAGACCGAAGAAGCCCCTACTCTCGGCGTGAGCCCTATCGGTTACCTCGAGTGCCTCTTCAGGCCTCTCCCTTATACACCTTAAGCAGACCCCCAACTGACTCGAGATTAAGGGGGATCTCTCACCACATAACTGACATTCTCCCAACTTGCCCACAGGTAAAAGATCGACCATCCACCTTTTAGTATTTCTGAACCTCTACGAATTGGCTAGGTCATCTTGAAGATTATGTCTAGAGCAGTCTTGTTATCTATAGCCGACTTGACGGGGTCACCTGGGTATGGCGAGACTTCAACGGTTAGGTATCCATCATAGCCGACCTCGCGTAGAGCCTTCATAACGAGGGGCCACTGGACGTCGCCCGTTAATAATGGACCGAACCTGATCGAGCTCCAACCTATAGCTCTGAAGTCTTTGACGTGGACGCTCACTATCAAGTTGGAGAGATGCCTTATCCACTGATGTGGGAAGCCGAGGAATTGGGTATTCCCAACATCGAAGTACGCTCTAACGTTCGGGTGGTTGAACTCTTCTATGAACCTACGGAACTCCAAGGGGCTATATAGAAACTTATTCCAAACGTTCTCGATGCCGAGGTATACGTCATGCTCCTCAGCAGCTGGGATGGCCTCGGTTATACTCCTCCTAGAAAGCTCCCAAGTCTCCTGGTACGACAAATCGGGAACGGCTACGGCTGGCACAACGAGGACCACCTTCGCGCCTATGTCAGAGGCGAATTGACAGGCTGTCTTGAGTATCTCTATACCCCTCCTACGAACGCTCTCATCTGGACTGGCTAGGTTATACTTCCAGAAGAGGCCAGTACATAGGCTAGGCAACTCCAAACCCAAGGACTCAGCCTTGCTTGCTATATCTCTCCTTCCTTCCCTATTCAGCTTCAGAAGTTCCTCGTCTAGGTTAAGTTCAACCCCGT
>QMYL01000174.1 GCA_003662645.1 Candidatus Bathyarchaeota archaeon | reverse complement strand
TTCACCTCGTAGAGCTCGAAGGGGAGGTCCCTCTTGATGTATAATCGACCCTTCATCGCCCAGCTTCCTCTACCTTGAAGGTGTAGTCGTCCTTAACAGGGTTTGATAGAAGCCTCCTAGACATCTCGTCGATCAGCCTCTCAGCCTCATCTAGGGAGGATGCATCGAGGCGTATCTCGTAGACCTTACTCACCCTAACCTCCTTAACCGGGTAATTTAGCTCCCTGAGGGACTCCCTCGTCGTCTCACCTTCAGGGTCTGAATGTCCAGGTTTGAGGCTTACCTCAACTCTAGCGATATACTCCATAAAGAAGGTATGGAGACTTCAAACTATTAAATTAATAGTCATCCTGTTCAGTGTCCGTTATCTGCTGTATCCCCACCATCCGAGGGGTGGTTACATAAGGTTTGTAAGTGGATAAAGTGATGGATGGGATCATGGGTGGATCCTCCCTCCTAACGGCCTTAGACACCGCGAGGTTTCTGGTGGCCATATCCTCACTCTCCTATGGGGCTCTGAGGGACATTAAGGAACGTGAGGTTGGGGATCAACTATGGATGGCTTCTTCGATCTCGGGTCTAGCCCTAAACCTATATGGGGCTCACCTCCTTGGGTACAGCCGCCTCACAACGTTGGCCATCTCCTTCGCATTCTCCCTTACACTTGGCTTACTCCTCTTCCACCTAGGATTGTTCGGAGGCGCCGACGTGAAGGCCCTATTGATGGTATCCCTAACGATGCCCGACGGCCCGAGCTTCATTGAGCCCAGTTTGGGTTATATGCAACCACTATTTGTGATATCTGTCCTCTCAAACTCGGTCTTGCTCTCAGCGTCGCTGCCAATCCTGATCCTCGCGAGCAACGTTAGGAGGGTCCTATCGGGTGGCGGCCTCTTCGATGGTTTTGAGGAGGAGCCATCTTGGAGGAAGCTCGCGGCCCTCCTATGTTGCCTAAAGGTGGACATCAAGGATTTTAGGGGTCCACCCTTCCAGTATCTTGCTGAGTGGATTGAGGTTGCTGGGTCTGACTGCTCCAGGGGTCGGGTGTTTCGTAGGATTAGGATACCACTCATGCTTAGGGATGAGGGAGACGGGGATGGTGAGGCCGTCTCATCGTTGAGGAATAGGTCGATCCGTGAGGTCTGGGTCTCCCCCACAATACCCTTCCTCGTCTTCTTAACCCTCGGATTTGTATCGTCCGTGTTTCTCGGCGACATCCCGATGTGGCTTATATCGCTGATATTGAACTGTTAAACACTTGAGCTTTCATGAAGCTTTGTTTATCGGATAAGATTTTTAAGGATAAGTCAATAACGGATTATCTGAATATAGAATAATCCGGTCTGTGAGGGTATAACCTTGCCGAGGAAGAAGTACCGGATGATAGGGCTCCCGGAAGACCTATACCTCCAGTGTGAGGAGATCGTTAGGTCTGGTAGGCACGGTTACTCCTCAGTTTCTGAGCTCGTTAAGGATGGTGTGAGGCGCCGTTTGGAGGAGCTCAAGAAGTTCTTCGAGGAGAAGACCGCCAAATAGAAGGGCTGACCGTCAACTGGTTTAGGCCTATTCTACCCCCAACTCCGAGATTACAGATTCAGCGATGAACCTGAGCCTATCGAGTAGGTAGAGGAGGGTCTCAGCCTCCATGTCGACTTCTATCCCCTCACTAGAGGAGAAAACCTTAAACCTAACCCTCTCGAGGCTCTCACCAGATATCTCGAAGCTGAGCCTATCATCGAAGGTTAGGGCAGTCACGGCAGCCCTCTTAACAACTCTCACCCTACCCACCTAACACCTCCCCTCAAGAGGAGAGATTTACAACTTCTAAAAGAATGAAGGTTATGTTTCTGCCAATCTCCGGATGGCGGTGACAAGCGGGCTACTTAAACTCGAAGATCACCCCTAGGGCTCTCGTCCCGTCCTCCAAGAGCATGTTGTAGGCCTCCTCCACCTCACCCCCACGGGGCCTACCTACCTTAAACCCCCTCAACCTTAACCTTCAGGGTACATATTAACCTGGTAGATTAAAGGGTTTAGGTCGGTTCTAACTTTTTAAGCACCTCCAAGTTTAGTATTTACCTGGGTATAAGTTATGGTTACGAACCTCCCGGCGAAGGCTAAAGCCAAGTGGGCCCAGGTTGTGGCCTGCCGCTCCACTCCGGAGAAGATAAGGTTGATGCGTGAATTCCTATCTCTAGTCCCTAAGCATAAGGGTACGAGTAAACTGATAGCCAACGTCAAAAGGCGGATAGTGGCCCTTGAGAGGGAGATGGAGAGGTCGAAGGCCAAGAGGAAAAGGGCTAGGAGAGATGTCTTCTCGATACCAAAGGAGGGAGCTGGGCAAGTAGTCATCTTGGGTCCAACGAACGTTGGGAGGAGCAGCCTACTGGCGTCACTGACGAACGCAAACCCCCAGGTGAGCCCTATACCATACACCACGCTTAAGCCTGTACCAGCCATGCTACCATACGAGGATATACAGTTCCAGCTCATCGAGGCTCCACCACTCGAGGCTGGAGCGGCTGAGGGCAGGATGCATGGCCCCCAAATCCTAGGTATGGCTAGGAACGCCGATGGGTTGATACTCATGGTCGATCTCTCATCCGATCCAGTCGGGCAGTTCAAGATGCTCAGCTCTGAGCTTGAGAAGGCCGATATACTCATAGAGGAGCCGGAGGGGCAGGTTGAGATAATCCGTCAGGGGATGGGTTCAACGGTTAGGGTTGTCGGTGGAGGGGTTTTAACGGACTGCACAGTGGATGATGTCAGACGGCTACTCAACAGCTACCGGGTGAACTCAGCCATCGTCAGGATAACCGGAAAGGTCTGCCTAGACGACGTTGAGAACGCCCTCTTCGCCAGCGTCGTCTATAAGCCAACGTTACTAATCGCCAATAAAGCCGACATCCCAGGAGCCGGGGAGAGGTTTAAGGAGCTTCTTGAGTGTGTGGGTGGGAGGGTTAGGACCCTGATGGTCTCATGTGAGGATGGCAGGGGGCTGAGGGATGTTGGGAGGCTAATCTTCGAGATGCTCGGGATAATTAGGGTCTACTCCAAGGAACCTTCGAGTAGGGAGCCCTCAAGGGCTCCTGTTGTGGTTAAGAAGGGTACGAGGGTTATAGAGGTCGCCGAGAAACTCCACAGTGAACTATTTAAGAGGTTTAGGTATGCGCGCATTTGGGGGCCAAGCGCCAAGTATCCGGGGGAGAAGGTTGGGGCGAACCATGTATTGATGGATGGGGATATAGTAGAGATCCACTAACCAATATCCCGGCTGCTGGTTTTTATTCATCTAGGCTCCCCGTCGGTATCCGCAGAGCCCTCAGGATCATCTTGCACCCTTCAAATGTGACCTTCCTTCCATACAACACATCGTCTACCGTGGGCTCGAT
>QMYL01000173.1 GCA_003662645.1 Candidatus Bathyarchaeota archaeon | reverse complement strand
GACCCACCCCCCCCGGAACACCCGCGGGTGGAGGCTGGAGATCCCCCCTCCGGAGCCAAGGCCTCCAGATCCCGGGACAATTATGGTTCTCGGGAAGTCTATGCCATGTAAAGAAGTAGCCACCGCAGAATGGACACTTGAAGGGGAGGGAAACCTCAGCGCCGCAATATTGGCATCTCAACCTTCCTCAACTACTTAGACTCGATCAAGACGGCGTTCAAGACGCCGTTCTGTCCAGGTCTAGAGGTAACCCTAGCTATACCCAACGGGGTCTCAATTATCGTCCCCTTAGTTATAACCCCACGCCTATCATAGTCTGTGTTGGCAGGATTCCTCAAGACCCTCGTTATCTCAACCTTCTCAACCTTACCGGTTGAGGGGTCTGAGAGGTTAACATACCTCGCACTCAAGAGCCTAATCTTTATGTTACCACCCCTCCTACGGCTTATCTTCCTCCTCTCATCCCCAAGGGTTGTCTCGGTGGGGAAGGAACCGCTCTCATACTTCCTCTTCTTCCGGTAGGGCCTCCTCTTACCACCAGTCGGCTTCCTCTTATGCAGGTCTCCATGCCAAACAGACATTACTGTTTCATCACCGTCGAAGCGCTTCTGATAAGACTACGAGGCATTCGGCTCGATATAAGTTTAACGCCGAAGATAGACGACAATGGAGAAGCAGACCTCAACTCTCCCCTTCCCCACCCTTCCCAGGGTTCCTTCTAGTCATATTCTCAAAAATACTCCTCAACTGACGCTTCATCTTGGCTATATTATGGCTCAAACCGAAGTAGTCGGCGAAATACTCCGTCGTCCTAAGTATCCAAGTATTCCCGGACCTCTCACCCTCAACCAAACCCATCTCCCTCAACTGCCTAATATGCCTATAAGCCTGGGTACCCCTGACATCCACAACCTCCTTCTGAGAAACAGGCTGCCGGTAAGCTATATAAGAGAGCGTCTTCAAGGGCCCAGACGTCAGGAGGGGCCTAACAGCCAACCTCCTAACCTTCTGTGAATACTCGCCCTTAAGCTGGAGGACGAACCTCCCATCCTCAAGCTCCAGAATCTCAAGGGCTGTATTACGTTCAGCATACTCCCTAGCCAGCTCCCTAGCGAGCCTCCTAACCCTCCTCTTAGACCTTATACCCGTCACCGAACATAGAGTCTTAATGTCGAGGGGC
This sequence comes from Candidatus Bathyarchaeota archaeon, assembly GCA_003662645.1. GTDB lineage: Archaea > Thermoproteota > Bathyarchaeia > Bathyarchaeales > B26-1 > B17-G17. Next base: position 2,214 of record QMYL01000173.1, on the reverse strand, counting down.
CTCCCAGCCACGTAGAGAGCCGCCTCTATGAGGACCATACCACGCCTCCTCTCCTCCCCACCCGTAACCCCAGACTTAGAGGCCTCCAAACCTCAACCCCCAGCAAGGGTTATAAATATCTCCCCAAACTCCTCCTCCTGCCAGAGGGTAACCTTCCCCTTCTGAGCCATGAAGAGGAGGGTTATAAAGGTCTTTATCCTCCCCATCCTATCCAAGCCCTCAACAACCCTGGAGAAGGTTATGAGCACACCCTCCCTAGCCAATCTCTGGAGCTTCCGGTAAAGCCTCGACATCAACTCCTCTATCTCGATGAGGTAGGCCTCTATCGCGGGAACAATCTCGGAGGGTGAAGGCAGAACGGGCTCCAAACGGGGCTTCACTGTGAAGAACCTTTCACCACTCAAGGTCTCATCAAGAGCGGCAAGGAGATGCTGTATAGTCGTCGTGGTTAACTCATAACGGATCGGGAGGGCTAATGGAGGGGGGATGAAGTCAGGCCTAGGCTCAGGCTCCTTAGGAGGCTCCTCCAACTTCAGGAGGAGCTTAGACTTCATCAAGTATATGCTTGCGGAGGAGTCTAAGGCGACACCGGAAGCCCTAAAGTCAACCTCACCACGCTTCTCCATCTCCTTGAGGAAGTAAGACAAAAGGAAGGATAGGTCTACATCCCACGGATATAGACGCCTCAACCTATGAAGCTCGAACAACACCCTCAAAGGGGGCTTCAGATACCAAGGCCTCTCCATATAGACTCCAAACAATAAATAAAGCCCATAATATAAAGATGTTACCTAACTAGAGATCTCCAATGGGGAAAGGGAAGAACGGATGAACTGGGAGGATGGGGACTTAAGGTCGGCGTTAAGATCGTGGCTAAGGGGCGCCGAGAGGGTTGTGGTGGCCGGGATAGGGAGCCCCCTAAGAAGAGACGACTACATAGGGGTAAAGATAGTGAAGGACCTAGAGAACCTAAGAGCCCTCCCGCGTGACAGGATCCTCCTAATCGAGTGCGGAACAGTCCCAGAGAACTTCACAAAGACGATCGGAAACTTCAAACCAACACACATCCTACTCATAGATGCAGCCCTACTAAACCTACCGCCAGGTTCAACGCGCCTAATCAAACCAGATGAGATCGGAGGAATAGCAGTCTCAACGCATACTCTACCACTAAACATCTTATGCAGATACCTAACCGAAGTGACGAATGCCAAGATAGCGCTGTTGGGGGTTCAACCTAAAGATATAAGCCTCGGGGAGGGGATGAGCGAGGAGCTAACCAAGACAGCGGCTAGGCTGGAGAGGCTGATAATGGATATCCTATCCATGTTATAAGTATCCCTTTTAAGCAAAAATCCATTAATTAGGATTAACCGTAACCGGTTTAGGATTGTGTAGTGATGGTTGAGGAAGCCATCTACTTAGTCGGAAACTCCCACATAGACCTATCATGGTTATGGACAAGAGGGGAGACGATACATGAGATATGCCCCAGAACGTTCACCTCAGTCCTGAAACTCCTAGAGGATTACCAGCCCCTAAAGTTCAGCCAGAGCAGCGCCCAGATCTACCTCTGGATGGAGCGTTACTACCCAGAGATCTTCGAGGAGATAAGGAGAAGGGTCAAGGAGGGCAGGTGGGAGGTAGTTGGGGGCTCATGGACTGAACATAACGCGACCATACCGTGCGGGGAGTCTCTCGTACGTCAATACCTCCTAGGGAAGAGATACTTCATGGACAGGTTCGGCGTGGATGTGAAGGTAGGGTGGCTACCGGACACATTCGGATTCTGCTGGAGCCTACCACAGATACTAAAGAAGTGCGGCATAGACTTCTTCCTAACCTTCAAGTTGAAGTGGCAGATAGAACGTATGGACCCGCCGATACCGTTCCCATACTACCTCTTCTGGTGGCGCTCACCAGACGGCTCGAAGGTTCTCGCTTACCACACGGTTGGGAAGTATAACGAGAGGCTGGACGCTCCATTCGCAGAAGCCCTACTACTAGCCCAACTTGAGGAGCTCAAGAGGGTTCACGGCATAGACCAACTGATGGTTCTCTTCGGCTTAGGAGACCATGGGGGCGGACCGACCAGGAGGATGGTGGAGAAGGCCCTAACACTGAAAGGTAGGAAGGACTATCCAAGGATAATATTCTCGAGGGCTGAGGAATATTTCAATCGAATACTCAAACTCTCAAGGGAAAGGGAACTTC
>QMYL01000172.1 GCA_003662645.1 Candidatus Bathyarchaeota archaeon | reverse complement strand
CTATTATGCTTATCGTGCCTGTTGGAGCTATGGACGTTAGGGTTGCGTTCCTCATGGCCTTGTATCCCATCTCATCCCAGATGCTGCCCTCAAAGTTTGGGAATGAACCCCTCTCCTCACCGAGCTCAACAGACCTCCTCCTCGCCTCCTCCGAGATGAAGGACATAACCTTCTCCGCGGTCGATACAGCCTCATCTGAGTCGTAGGGTATCCCCAGCTCTATCAACATCTCGGCGAAGCCCATCACGCCGAGCCCGATCTTCCTATTCGCCTTAGTCATCTTCTCTATCTGGGGTAGCGGATACTTATTCGCGTCTATCACGTTGTCTAGGAAGTGGACCGCAACCCTGACGACCCTCCTGAGCTCATCCCAGTCTATCTCACCATCCCTAACCATCCTCGAGAGGTTTATTGAGCCGAGGTTGCAGGATTCATATGGGAGTAATGGAACCTCACCACATGGGTTCGTGCTCTCTATAACCCCAACGTGGGGCGTTGGGTTGTGACGGTTTATCTCGTCTAGGAATATTAGGCCTGGGTCACCGGTTCTCCACGCTTCAGTCACGATGAGGTCGAAGACATCCCTAGCTCTGAGCTTCTTAACAGCCTTACCGGTTCTCGGGTTTACGAGTTCGTAGTAGTCGTCGTTCTCCACAGCCTCCATGAAGGAGTCGGTTATGCCGACCGATATGTTGAAGTTCGTTAAGACACCCTCCTTCTCCTTCGCCGTTATGAACTCTATTATATCCGGATGGTCGACTCTCAGGATGCCCATGTTGGCCCCCCTTCTCCTACCGCCCTGCTTTATCACGTCGGTTGCGACGTCGAATATCTTCATGAAGGAGACGGGGCCGCTAGCAACCCCACCGGTGGACTTGACGACATCTCCCTTCGGCCTGAGCCTCGAGAAGGAGAAGCCTGTGCCGCCACCGGACTTATGGATTAGAGCCATATACTTCAAGGCGTTGAATATCTCCTCTATGGAGTCCCCAACCGGGAGGACGAAGCAGGCGGAAAGCTGACCTATATCGGTCCCGGCGTTCATGAGTGTGGGTGAATTTGGGATGAACTTGAGGCTCGTCATGACTTTGTAGAAGGTCTCCTCCGTCTTCTTTACGTCTGCTCCCCTGTCGTACATCAGGTCTGGAGCCGCCACGGTCTTCGCAACCCTACGGAACATCTCGGCGGGGGTCTCGATTATCCTGCCGGCCTCATCCTTCCTTAGGTATCTCCTCTCAAGGACGCTTATCGCGTTTAGGGATAGCTTCAGGTCGTCCTTTACGCCTATGAGCCGCTTCGCTTCTCTAAGTTCCGTTCTCTTCTGTCTGTATAGTATGTATGCCTTCGCAACCTCTGCGTATCCGTTCTTTATCAGGACCCTCTCAACTATGTTCTGGACATCCTCAACGCTCGGGATCTTACCATCAAACTTCTCCTCAACTATGGCCACAACCTGGTCTGAGAGCCTCTTCGAGATCCCGTCATCCCTCATCTTAACGGCCACTACGGCCTTATGGATGGCGTTAGTTATCTTCGTCGGGTCGAAGTCCACTATCCTACCATCCCGCTTCCTAATCTTCGAAACCTTCAAGCCTCTGATGACCATCCAACTCATCCCTCACAAATATGTGTATATTCTCCAAATTAGCGTGAAGTAAACGGCCGTCAAGTATTAAGGGCTAAAGCGAATTTATAAACCTTCACAATCACCTACGCTGTAGGAGACCCTAACCAAGATCGTAAAGTATTTTAGAGGTATGAGCTTCGCTTATGGTAAAGCCGGAGTTTAGAGTTGAGGCGTAACCAGAGATGGACAGCTACCTCCTCCCACTGTTAACCTCCTTCACCCTAGTCTTCATGGCCGAGCTAGGTGACAAGACCCAACTAGCCACGATAATGCTCTCCTCCAGGGCGTCGGGTAGGTCGGTCTTCACCGGGGCCATGTTGGCCTTTCTCCTCGTTGATGGGGTTAGCGCCCTAGCTGGCGGTGGAATCCTCAGGTCGCTCCCATTCATCTGGGTGGACTTGGCCTCTGGGGCTCTCTTCATACTCTTCGGTGTTCTATCCCTCCTTGGGGGTGCTGGGAGGGTTAGGGTCGAGGGTGACGGCGTAACCATACTCAAGACCTTCTCCATAGTCTCTATAATGGAGTTGGGTGACAAGACCCAGCTCGCCTCGATAATTCTGGCAGCTGAGCTTGGTTCACCTGTCTCGGTTGTGGCCGGTATGATGCTCGCCTTCGCCTCAGTCACGGGTTTAGGAGTCCTCCTCGGGACCAAGCTCCTAAGGTTGATGCCTGAGAGGTACCTAAGGGTAGGCTGCTCCCTCCTCTTCGTATTCTTCGGCATCCTCTTCATCTTTAGGGCATTCTCAATCTGGAGCTTTTGAGATCGAAGGTTGAGGAGACCTCCATCACTACCAGACTTGTAAAGTTTAATATGTATGCTCATGGGATGAATTAAACCACGAAGTCCCTTAGACAAGCCTATATAATAGTATTCTTGATGGACACTTAGCCCCTCGGAGTAGCCATCCAGCCCTTTAGGACGGAGGGAACATATGGACGTTAAGTATTAACAGGGGGTGGGAATCTCAGATAGGTACAATCTGTTCGCATCTGAGGATAAAATCCCATATCAATCCTTCTTATTCATAAACCATTTAAAAATAGTCCTAGAAATGAATTTCTGCCCAGAAAGGGTGGTAGAGATGACTAGGATGACAAAGGCGAAGGGGATCCGGAGGTCGGATGCTCCGGGTAGGCTATACAAAATGCAGGAGCAAGGTGAACTGAGGGTTTCAATACGCTACCGATACTTGGAGGTGCACAGACCGACAACGATGAACATCGACAACTCGACAAGCCGCTCAGTCTCCATCTACCTGGGGGAATCGATAGTCGACAACCTCAACAATACAGCGTTCCTACCCTTCGTCGTGATCGTTGAACTCCAACCTGGGGTCGGCTCCTTCGAGATGAGGGGCGATATATTCTTGGAGTATCCGGATGGAAAACCATGCATGGTTGATGGCGATGGGGAGGCAAAACCCCCAGAGGTTTGGGTCTACCTCTACAAGAATTCGATGGACGTAATCGCTGAATTGGCTAAGAGGTTAGGGATCGAACTCCCGGAGGAAACTATAATCTTCGGCGATGGAGCTTGAAAGGATGCATAAAAATTGCAGGGTACTGCAATTTTCCGAAAGCTTTATAAGGGAGTATGTGTTTAACTGTTAAACAGTTAAACACATAAGAAGGAGAACCAAATGAAGAAGAGCAGGAAGATGGCGTTGCTCCTACTACCCCTACTGATAACCTACCTATTCCAGGCTACACAGTACGCTAGGGCTCCGGTGAAGTACAACTACTACGTAGTCTACGCCAAGAACGCGGACATAGCCCTAAT
>QMYL01000171.1 GCA_003662645.1 Candidatus Bathyarchaeota archaeon | reverse complement strand
GAGTATAATTGCAGCCTCCCCTCGAAGGGCTGCCTTATGAATGCCAACTTCGTGCTTGCGGCGGCCGCACCCGCCTCCATAGCCCTCCTCAGTCTGTACAGCGTCGCCGTCAGCGGGCTGGAGGCTATCACGATGGGGTTCTTGAGCTTGACTCCGCCGATCTCTACACTGAGCTCCAAGGGTTTCACCTACCTTATGGGGAGAAACCTCTCTCCTATGGCTTTATAGCTATCTTGATTACGTTTGGGTCTGTGTCGTACTTTCTGAAGGCCTCCGCAAGGTTTGCCAGGCGGTACTCGTGAGTTATTTGCGACTTCACCTCCAGGATCCCCTGCTTTATCAGCTGGAACCCCCTCTCAGCCCAGGGCATCTTCTCCCTGTAACTCGGTATCTTTAGAACCCTAGGTCTAAGGTATTTGGTGTGCCATTGGGAGAGATCGATCTCAACTGGTCTCGTAACCCAGCCGAAGAGTCCGAGTATGCCCCCCTTCTTAAGCATGCTTGCGGCTTGGTTTACGGTCTTCCCTGTACCGACGGCCTCTATGACTACATCGGCTCCCTTTCCATCGGTCTCCTCGAGAACCCTTTCGACAGGATCCTCTTCACGGGCGTTGATCGTTAGGTCAGCACCCCTTCTCTCAGCCAGCTTCAGCTTTGACTCGACTATATCAACTCCAATGGCTGTTCCAGCACCAAGCTTCTTTATACCTTGCAGTATAACCTGCCCCATGTAGCCGAGCCCTATAACAACGGCGACATCCCCAAGCTCAACCCCAGACTTGTAGATCGCGTCAACTGCACATGAGAGCGGCTCAGCTTGGCACGCTGTGTCCATGTCAACCCCCTCCGGGACCCTCTGTAGACACCGTAGGGGAGCCCTAACGTAATCTGAGAATAGGGGGTCTGCTCCGCTTGGCGTGATCAGGACGTCTGAATAGACTATCACCTTGTCCCCTACCGAGTATTCAGTCACTTTCGAGCCTACTTCTACTATGGTTCCTCCACCCTCATGTCCAGGGTATATTGGAAGCTTCACGTAGGGTGGGTACTTACCGCGGTAATAGTGTAGCTCACTACCGCAGATATATGCCTTATAAACCTTCACGAGAACTTGATCTTCGGTTATCTCTATATCCCTCTCCTTTATAGTGATCTTTCTAGGTGCTTCTAGGCATCCTATTCTAGTCCTCACCATACCTACCACCTAAGTACGCTCTCGTCTAGAGCTAACTATCCGTAAATTTATTTTTATCGGTCTAGCCGAATCATATTAGGATGGCTTGAAGGAAAAGGTGGAAGAGTTGAAGAAAGTAGTTAGGATGCACTACGGTTCTGATTTTGTAGAGGTTGAGATACCGGAGAAGAGGATACTTGCAATAGCAACCCCAAAGGAGACGCCTGGAGCCCCAGATCCGGTAAAGGAGGTTGAACACGCGATCGAGAATCCCATCGGCCATCCAGGTCTCCAAGCCCTAGCTAAGAAGGGTAAGAAGACGGTGATACTATGCGACGACTTCACAAGGCCTACGCCAGCATACAAGATACTCCCAACACTACTAAACAAGTTAAACGCCGTCGGGATAAAGGACGATGATATCAAGATCATAATGGCCTTGGGAACTCATAGGCCAATGACTAGGGATGAGATAGTCAGGAAGGTTGGGGAGGATGTGGCTGAGAGGGTTGAGATAACGAACCACAACTGGAAGGATGAGGATATGCTCGTACATCTGGGCAAGACGAAATCCGGAACTCCGGTCACGGTCAATAAGGAGGTTGTTGAAGCTGATATAACAATAGGAATAGGTTATATTGTACCACATAGGGTCGCAGGCTACACAGGAGGAGCTAAGATAATTCAACCCGGGGTCTGCGGAGGGGACACAACGGGACTCACACATTGGTTGAGCGCTAAGTTCACAGGTGAGGAGATACTTGGGGTAGCGGAGAACCCGGTTAGGCATGAGATGGAGGAGGTGGCGAGGAGGGTGGGTCTGGATTTCATAGTTAACGCTATACTCAACGCCAGAGGTGAGATCGTGAGGATATTCGCCGGGGACTTCGTGAAGGCTCACAGAAGAGGAGCCGAAGAGGCGAAAAAGATCTATGGAGTGAGTATACCATCCAAAGCTAGGATAGTCCTATGCGACTCCCATCCATACGATGTCGATATGTGGCAGGCCGCCAAGGGGATCTACGCAAGTGAACTAGCCATACAAGATGGGGGGATTGTAGTATTCTTTGCACCATGCTGGGAGGGTGTTGCACCCGAACACCCCGAGGTCTCGAGGTTTGGATATCGCTCATACAGAGATGTTGAGGAACTCGTGAGGTCTGGGGAGATTACGGATCTAGCCGCCGCCGCACACCTTGTCCACGTCGGTAGAGTCAGCGCAGAGAAGGCTGAGGTAATCCTCTACTCGGATGGCATATCGAAGTCCGAAGCCTACAGGTTGAACTTCAGCTACGCCGAATCCCCCCAGGAGGCTGTAGATAGGGCTCTAGCTAAGCTTCCCAACTCTAAGGTTGTCATTTTGAAGCAGGCCGGTGAACTCCTACCCTTACCCCCTAGAGGTTGAAGGGTGAGTTGTGAACTCTTATAAACGGTGTGGTAAATCACTATTAGGAGGTTTGGTGATGAAGGGTAGGGTTCGCATCGGTATAGTCGGCGCCGGATGGGTTGCGAATAACATCCACGCCCCATGCTACATGCAAGATCCGCTAGTTGAGATCGTGGCCGTCTCATCTAGGACTGAGGAGCACGCTAGGGCCTTCGCCGAGAGGTATGGAGTGAAGGCTTGGTATACCGATTACAGGGAGATGTTGAAGCGTGATGACATCGATATAGTCGATATCTGTGTGCCAAACTACCTTCACGCTGAGATTTCGATCGCCGCGCTGGAGGCTGGGAAGCACGTAATCTGCGAGAAGCCCCTGGCCATATCGGTTGAGCAGGCGGACGAGATGGTTCAAGCTGCGAGGAAGAATGGGGTTGAGTTGATGTATGCGGAGAACAGCCTGTTCGCCCCAGCTCTGTTAAGGGCTAAAGGGATAATAGATGAAGGGGGAATTGGGAGGGTTCTCTCGGTTGAGGCTAGGGAGACCCACTCAGGTTCACACTCTAAGTATGCTATAGAGAGGCGTTACTGCGGTGGTGGATGCCTCATACACCTTGGATGCCACCCCGTGGGGGTCGCCATCTGGCTGATAAATAAACCCGTCGAGAGGGTTTATGCGGAGATAGGCAACCTATACCATAAAATCGAGGTTGAGGACTTCGCGGTTATGTTCATGAGGTTTAGAGACGGGGAGGCCGCAACGATACACGCAAACTACATAACCAAGGGCGGGATAGACGATAGGGTTGAGATCTACGGGACTGATGGGGTCATCCTAGCGAACTGGGTGAAGTCTGACCAGGTGAGGG
>QMYL01000170.1 GCA_003662645.1 Candidatus Bathyarchaeota archaeon | reverse complement strand
CCAAGTCCGCTTCCCGGCTTCACCCCCTTCCTTATCTTGAGCCTCAGTCCGCACCTTCTTCCGGACATCTCCAGCAGTTTCTCGGCGACTATGCCCGCGGTGTTCTTTGGTGGTTCTGCTGGTATCTTCTCTGAGCCGACTCCTTCAACCGTTATCTCAACTCCGGGTTTATCGATTATCTCGACCTCGACTGAGTCTAGGGGTCTCTCTAGGGCTACCCCTAAGATGTCGAAGCCTGCGCCTAGGTTGGCGGATGTTGCCGGGGCTACGGCTTCAACCCTCAGCTTCTCCGGGTCACCGGTCATCGGCTGGCTCCCTTCCTCTTCATGGTCTCGGCTGAATTGAGTATAGGCTGGGAACTATTTTTAATTTCTCTATCCAAATCCTTGAAATGGGACGGAAAGTGAAATAAAATATATAAACTTTGACGTGTTAATGGTTATTTAAAACAGTCAATATTGTTGAAATGTGATGAATCTTGTCAGGCTCGATTCGTAGGTGGATTGTGGAGAAGAAGAAGCTCTCAGCCGGCCTCGCCCTTCTGATAATAGGGCTCCTCTCACTCTTCGGCTCCCTCACGCTCGCATACTTGGACTATATCGGGACTTGGACTGGGACGCCGAAGGGGGACTTCCTCAGTGTACTCTTCGAACCAAGAAGCTCATCTGAGCCGATAAGCCTCGGCATAGAGGGGATGATGATAGTGTATTACGTCGTAAGTGGACTGGTCATAGCTGTTATAGGCGGCGGGCTCTCAGCAAGCGCGATGAAGATGACGCCCATCGCCGAAGAGGTGACGGTCACCCTAATGTGCTCCTCATGCAAGAAGACTTGGGAGGAGAGGGTCTCCAAGACCACCCTCGAGTCTATGGGATACCCGAGGGTTAGAACCTTATCGAGGAGGAGGTGTCACAAGTGCGGCCGGTTTACACGGCCGAGGATAGTGGCCGTCGAGGGTGAGCCCGTCAAGGAGCCTGCTAAAGAGGCTGCAGAGGAGAAGAAGCCCCCGAGAAGGAGGAGAGCCAAGAAGGCTAGGAGGCAGGAACGAACCCAGTAGTCTACTCTCGTTAGAGTGGTTTTATTACCCCGTTCCGGTATATCGGGACCAAGTTGAAAAGGTCCATTCGGCAGCAGAACTTGACATCGTCCTCAAGCCCCAGGTTTATGAGGTGTTTTGCGTGTTCCCCACACCTAATTTCATCGAAGAGCTTACCCTTGGCCGAGTGGAAGGTTAGGGTCGCTGCGGTCGCGGCGTCTGAGAGCTCGACGTCTCCGCTATTGATCCTGTAGCCTATGGCTCCAGCGCAGATGAAGTCTTCTAGGGAGAACCTTCCCTTCTTGCCCGATAGTACTATCGATATGTCTACTCCGGCTTTCTCCGCCATCTCTAGGGCCTTCTTTGCCGTTGCTTCGGCGTTCAGTAGGGCCCCGACCAGGATGGTTCTGGCGCCCCTAGACCTTGTTAGGGCTACTGTTCCGCTTGTGGTGGTTAGTATGATCGTTCTGCCCTCAACGACCTCGCGTCTAAACTCGAGGGGTGAGTTTCCCAGCTTGAAACCTCTTGGTTTTAGTCCTCCCCTCTCACCGGCCAGTATGTAGTTTGGGTTCTCCCTCGCCAGCTTGTAGGCCTCTCTCAAAGTTCTTACTGGTATTATGGCCTCGGCCCCATTTGCGAGGGCGGTTATTATGGTAGATGTGCACCTCAGGACGTCCACAACCACGATTAGGTCTCCACGCTTGACAGCCCTTGGGGCATCTTTAGCCGTCAGTTCAAGGTTTAACCTCACCGGTGACCCTCTCTTCAAGGTTGGTGGCGGTGTTACATTCTTAATAGGGTATAGCTATAATATTATCTGTCGTTTGATATTTGGGTCTGGGGGGAACCGTATGGATGAACTGGGCAAGCTTGAGAGGGCTTTGAATAAGGAGCTCGATTCGAATGGTGGGATTCTAAGGTTGGAACCCGCCTTCGTGGCTAGAACCTTCTATCCCGGTCTGGGGAGGCTTGGGTTGGAGGACTACTACGTCAGCCCTGAGAGGGGTTGGATATGTGAACGGTGGTTGGCCTCCTCGGTTGAGGCTGACAACCCGGTTAAGGTTCCAGGTGAGGGCCTGAGCTTCATATCCTTCAAAACCGGTGGCGTGAGGCTTACCTTGAGAGATGCCTTGAAGCTGTGCCCGGGGAGGTTGTTGGGCGATAAATACGCGAGGGAACATGGGAATAGGTTTGGGGTTCTGACGAAGGTTCTTGACATAGGCTCGCCTATCCCATGGCACATCCACGCTAGGGAGGAGGATGCTAGGAGGTACTGGAACATGAACGGTAAGGAGGAGGCCTACTACTTCCTTAATGTCGAGGATAGGGGGCCCCTACCATACTCACACCTGGCCATGCACCCAGATGTAACGAGAGATGACCTGCTGCCCATCCTGAAGAGGTGGAACGACGATAAGGTTCTGGATCTATCCCCGGCTTATAGGCTGAACCCGGGTGAGGGCTTCCACATATTTCCGGGTGTGCCCCATGCTCCGGGGACAGCCTTGACGTTCGAGATACAGGAGGAGTCAGATGTCTATAATATGCTGCAGGCCGTCTGTGGCGGGAGGTTTATACCTAAGGATCAGATGTTGAGGGGTCTCCCAGATGAGGAGGCGGTCGTCGAGCTTATAGATTGGGAGAGGTCGACCGATCCGAGGGTCTACCGGAAGTACCATACAACCCCGACCAGGATAGATGATCCGAAGCTCGAGGGTAGGGGTGTTGAGTATTGGATATTCAACCCGAACAGGAGTAGGAAGTTCAGCGGGAAGGAGGTTAGGGTCTTCCCTGGTAAAACTATCGAGACGGTTGAGAATGGAGCCTACGCCGTCTTCGTCTGGAGGGGTGAGGGTGAGGTTGGCGGGGTAAGGGTTCGAGGGGGCGAACCCGGCATGGATGAACTCTTAATATCCGCCGAGACCGCTACCGAACCGCATAAGATAACGAATACCGGTAGGGAGGAGCTTGTCCTATACAAGATATTCGGCCCAGATGTGAACAGGGCATCGATAATCTACGATTATATGTGATGGTTGCGGATGCTTAGGCATTAGGTGTGGAGATGTTGAAGGTTAGCGAGCTCAGGCCCGGCATGAGTAACGTCGATTTGGAGGTTAGGGTAGTCGAGGTGCACGAACCAAAGGAGATAGTGATGAGTGGGGGCGTTAGACGTAGGATAATGGAGTTGAGGGTTGAAGATGGAACCGGCGAGATGATGCTCGTCCTCTGGGATGATAAGGTCATTGAGGATCTCGATGTCGGGGATACACTCCGCATCAAGAACGGCTTCGTCACATCCTATAGGGGTGTATGGAGGATAAACGTAGGCAGATATGGGGAGCTGGAGAGACTCAACGAAGAGTAGACGCTGGAACGCAAGAAGCTAACTCT
>QMYL01000169.1 GCA_003662645.1 Candidatus Bathyarchaeota archaeon | reverse complement strand
GCGGAGAGGAGGAGACGAGGAGACCCTCCCCCTAAACCCCAAGACTATAACAGCTCATCTAACAACCCTCAAGCCAGTTAGGGATGGTACACCAATAATCGCCATAGACGTCTCAAGCGTAAAGATCGGGGAGACCGAACGGGGGATCCTCTGCGCTATAAGGGGAGCCATCGTCTGGAATGAACGTGGCAAGTATGGATATTTAAGGGTTGGACCCTTCCCCTTCCACATAACCGAGGAGAATAAGAGGGACGTACTCGAGCTGGCGAGGTTTTATCACCCCACCCTGGCTGCTGGTCTCCTCCGTCTGGCTGATGTCCAGGATAGGCTCTCAAACCTGATAGAGAGGTGGCTCCAGATGAGCATCTGCTACTCGTCCTATGGCAGTCTAATCCTCTGGGATGGCTCGCTCACAGCTGGCACCTTAGATACCCCAGTTAGTCTCCTAACCCGCCTCTTGGAGATGGCGAGGAAGAATGGGAATTCGATCCTAGCCTTCTCTAAGGTTACAAATGTAAGGCTTTTGGGGAGGAGGATAACGGACCTGATCTGGAGGTATCCACCCCCATGCGTCTTGAGGCTTGATGATCTAACAACCCTAACGAAGGGTCAGATACGGGTAATGGGTGACGTCTACGTTGTCAAGTTGTGTAGAGGTGGATTACCATTCCGCCTCGATGTGGATGGGGGAATACCACACCGTCAAGGTGTGCTGGCTATAGAGAGGATATTGGGCAACGACATCCTATACCAAGGATACCCGGAAACCCTGAGGTTAGCGCACATACTCTCAACCTTCACGGCGAGTGAGGTTATAGGAATACAGAGGTTCATAGCTGAAAGGTACAACCTTAAGGTTATTGTTCGACCGAGCGTCAGGAGGCTGCTCTTCGGACCCTTCGGGACGAGGTTTGAGGATTAGTAGAAGGGGCTTTGAGGGGATGCGCCTATACAAGAAGGTCGGCGATACAGTTCAGATCCTGAGCTTCCCGGATGAGGAGGTGGAGAAGGGTAGCTACCTAATCATCGAGGACGAGGAGACGGGGAGGGGTTTAATAACTCAGGTTATAGATGTCCAGTTCGCTAACATCCCGGGGATAATGGAGGAGCTGCTCAGGGGTTCAGCCGCTGATGAGTTCATGGACGGCAGGGACTTCGACCCCTTCAACGTAGCATCACATATACTGTACATACAAGACTCACGCATACTGATATCCAAGATCCGAGGGATGGTTGAGGATGGTAAGCTTAGGGTGAATAACTCTTGGCTCCCATCTAGGACTAGGTCAACCGTTAAGAGGTTACCTATAGACTCCCTCATAAAGCTGGTTGGGATAGAACGTAAGCTTCCGATAGACCTTGGGGAGACCAGGGAGTCATCACAGCTCGTGATAGATGCGAGGACGCTCGATGGGAAGCTGAATATAATTACGGGGAAGAAGGGGACTGGTAAATCCCACCTATCGAAGCTCCTCATCCTTGGACTCGTCGAGCATGGAGCAACCGTGGTAGTGCTGGACCTGAACGGCGAATATACAAGCCTGGGCTTGAAGGCCGACGGGAGTAAGAATAGGTACCACAGCAAGATACACGTCTTGAAGCCGGGTGTGAACTTCAAGGTAGCCCTATCGAGGGTGGACCTCCCGGTTATCATGAGGATCCTAACCTACTCCCTAGACCTCCCAGGCATCTCTTCACGTGAGTTCAGGAGGATATGGCGTTTCCTGAAGGAGAGGGGGTCCCTCTCCCTACACAGCCTAGGCGAGGCTATAATGGGGTGGAAGTGTAACCAACATGTTAAGGATGCGCTTTACTCCCGCTACTATGCACTCCTGCACTCAAACCTCTTCACAGATAACCTTGCCGAGTCCCTAGACTTCGGGGTCTTCCTCCAGAGGATGAAGGGCGGCGGCGCTGTGATCATAGACCTCAGTGATACATCACCGTTAGATAGGAAGATCATAGTTGAGTATATCCTCGGTAAGGTGCAGGAGTTACTCGCCCAGTGGAAGTTGAGGGCTCTATTCCTCTTCGCCGAGGAGGCACATTTATACCTGAGGGAGACATACTGGGATGATATAATAACTAGGATGCGCCATTTCGGTCTCTTCACGACGTTTATAACGAACCAGCCGAACACGATAAGGGAGAACATCTACAGGCAGGCCGATAACATCTTCCTATTCAACTTTATAAATGAGCATGACTTGGAGATAATCTCCAGGGCTGCGAGGGTTGACGTCGACACAGTGGTCTCAATAGTTAGGGATCTACCCCCACACCACTGCCTCCTGCTGGGAGACGTGGTGAAGGACTTCCCAATAGTGGTCAAGATTAGGGATCTGGACATCCAGACGATGGGTGAGACGAGGCTATTCTTCACGAAGGAGAAGATTGAGACGAAAAGGAGCCTAGTTGCAAGCTTATAGCCTCTTAACCGATCTTCCTCAATCCTCCAAACTTGTGAGTTATGTGTATAAACCTAGCCGCCCCACTCCATGGTTAGGGAGACATAACTAACAACCACCAACAAAAGAGATATTAACTCCTCAATGGAAATCCTCTAAGATTCACAATCGAAGGAACCGCGGTACGGGGAAGAGGTGGCCCATGCTCATATTCCAACCAGAGGGGAAGAGGACCCAGGCGGTTGAGGGTAAGACGATCCTTGATGCGGCGAAGGATCTCGGAGTTCAGATACAGTCGATCTGCGGTGGGCGTGGAACATGCGGGAAGTGTAGGGTCATAATCCGAGATGGGAGGGAGAACCTCTCAAAACCATCGGAGAGCGAGCTCAGGTTTCTCTCAGAGGAGGAGTTAGATGAGGGTTTCAGGCTTGCATGTCAGGCTATAATATTGAGGGGGAGGAAGATAGTCGTTGAGATACCCCCGGAGAGCGGATTGAACCGGCAGAGGCTCCTCCTCAAAGGGGTTGAACGCTCCATCGCCCTGAAGCCAGCGGTTAGGAGGATAACCATCCGCTTAAAGGAGCCCACCCTAACCGATCAGGAGTCTGATGTCGATAGGCTATTAGACGCGATAGAATCAAAGGTGGGCTTTAGACCAACCATAAGCTACGAAGCCTTGAGGAATATTCCAAGGGTTTTGAGGGAGGGAGAATGGGTGATCACAGCGATTCTCTGGATGGACCGTGAGGTTATAGCCGTCTACCCCGGGGTTAGAGACAAACCGCCTTACGGCGTAGCTGTGGATATCGGGACGACCAAGCTGGCCTTATACCTGCTTGACCTCGATGATGGTAGGGTTTTAGCCTCAGCCTCCACCATGAACCCCCAGATACCCTACGGCGAGGACGTCATCTCAAGGATCCTCTACATCATGGAGGGTGAAGAAAACCTCGAACGCCTCCACAACGTTGTGGTTGGGGCCGTAAACGAGCTGATAGATGAGGTATGCGGCAAGGTTGGGAT
>QMYL01000168.1 GCA_003662645.1 Candidatus Bathyarchaeota archaeon | reverse complement strand
CCCTTAGGCAGGAATATTATGTAAGGGTATACGCGTTCCATAGAATTTAGCCTCTCATTGGAGTTTACGTCAACTCTGAATAGCCCATACGCCTATTAAAGCTTTGAGAATTAAAGTTAGACGCTGCGGGATCCGCTGTCGTTACGGCCTTTTCCTCCTCGTCGGGGCCGGTTTAACCTCGATCTTATGGGGGATTATCGATAGGGTTCTACCGCACTTCGGGCACTTCCCATTATGCATCTCGATGACCTCATCGGGGGTCTTTATATCTTCACCCTGGTATAGGATGGCTCCGCAATCCCTACATAGGACCAGCTGAGGCAACAGATCACTCCCACAAGGCTCCAACGATAATGAATCAACCCAACTCCCTAATAAATGAAACGGAAAGCCGCGGATGCTGTTAAGGTAGGGTTTTAGGGGAGGCTGCCTCTTTAAGTCTTAATAAGAGTTTCTTTTTGAGGCTCTAGATGAGAGTTCCCTCCATAGACCCTCACCACCCAAGCCCCTGAATTGTTTAACAATAACTTTTTCTCTTTGTTTAACAAAGGATTGGGAGTGGAGAGACAGGCTGAGGAACCCGTTATCTTAACAGTATCAGCCGCGGAGGAGTAGCCATAAAGTATAAACTAACTTGAGTACAAAACTCCTATGAGCCATCTAGAGCGTAAATCAAAATGCAGGGTCCATCCAAGTTACGCCTATACCTGAGGCTATCGATCATATTTGGAGTTATACTCTTCAGCATCTCGTCCTCCTCCATACTTATACTCCTATCCGGGGCGACGGCTACGTCCTGCGCCTTCTGGAGGGTCTTCATAGCCTCCATAATTCTCGCATCAACTTGGCTTATACGTAATGGGTTGAGTACCTTACACCTCGATAGGGAGACAGTCCTATACTCCGTGCTGTCGGGCTTGTCCCTTGCAGTTCACTTCCTCCTGTGGATGAAGTCGCTCTTTATGGTCCCTGTATCAATAAGCACAACGGTAGTTGTAACCTACCCCCTGTTCGCTGTTCTTATAGACAGCCTTGTCCTGCATGAACATGTGAAACCCATCCAGGTGGCCGGTTTAATCCTCGGCTTCATCGGGGTTCTACTCTTCATGCAGCCTTGGGTCCTTGGGTGCTACAATAGCCTCGGCGTCTTGCTATCTCTCGGAGGGGCTGTGGCTGCCTCCTTCTACTTCACGATGGGTAGGGTTGTTAGGAGGAGGACTGACCTGCTGAGCTACACGATACTCGCCTACACGACGGCCTCGACGGCTCTGCTCCTATACGCCGCGATCCACGGCGAGAACATAATCTACTATCCGCCTAGAACCTACGTTTACTTCATCCTTCTCACCCTCATACCGATGATGGGTGGACACACGCTGATAAACTATATACTGAGGTATGTGAAGACCGGTGTAGCAACATCCATAGCCTTAGGGGAGCCTGTTGGAGCGTCCATACTGGCCCACATAACGCTCTCGCAGGTCGTAGACCCGCCAAAGGCCCTTGTCATGGTTTTAGTCCTCTCGTCCATAGCGTTGACGATATCAAGCGAGGCGGGATCGACAGCCTGGAGGGATTACAACGATGGTAGATGAGGATGGAAAGAACCTGAAGATACCGAAACCCATCTCAGCTGGGATAATACTATCCTACAAGTGTACAAATGAGTGTAGACACTGCATGTACGCCTGCTCACCTAAGTGGAGAGGTGGCTGGATGAACCTGGAAGACGGGAGGCTCATCCTATCGAGGCTTGCGGATATGCTATCCGGAATATACCCGGAGGACACGGCTGGTGTAAGCTTGAATATGGGGGTACACTTCACCGGTGGGGAGCCCTTCCTCAGGTTCGACCTGCTTCTTGAGATGGTTAGGATGGCCAGTAGGTTCGGGCTGCCAGGCCTCTTCGTTGAGACCAACTCCTTCTGGTGCACGGATGATGAGAGGG
The DNA here is from genome assembly GCA_003662645.1 of Candidatus Bathyarchaeota archaeon. Lineage (GTDB taxonomy): Archaea > Thermoproteota > Bathyarchaeia > Bathyarchaeales > B26-1 > B17-G17. The sequence goes on along the minus strand of QMYL01000168.1, from coordinate 1,489 downwards.
TTGAGAGGATGCTCCTACAACTGAAGGAGGCAGGGCTGGACGGTATACTGATAAGCGCGAACCCCTTCGTAGTTGAGCATATACCCTTCGATAGGGTTGAGAGGGCGATCAGGTTAAGCCGTAAGGTCTTCGGGTGGAGGAACGTTATGATCTACCATGACCTTTTCTATAGTCAGCTAAAGGCCCTCGGTATAAGGGGAACCATAACCTTCGAGGAGTACCTGAGGCGTATGGCGGAGAGGGACCCGGTGAGCCTACACATGGGTTTGGGCTTCCCCTCCCTACTCCCGATGGGTAGAGCCCCATACAGACTCGGACACCTATACCGGAGGTATCCGGCTGAACGCTTCTTCAAGGAGTCATGCCTTGAGGAGCTTACTAGAAACTGGCACACCCACATAGACAACTACCACAACTACATAACCGGATACTGCGCCGGGATATCCCTTGGAGACTTCATGGATGACTCCCTCTTCGAGTACGGCGTAGATCTAGAGGAGCATCCGATAATTGGGGCCTTAACCTCCAAGAGGGGTCTGGAGAAGCTCTTCAAACTTGGGGTTGAGGAGTTCGGTTATAGGGAGCTCAGGGACGGTTACATCTCAAAGTGCCACCTATGCGTCGACTTGAGGAGGCACATAGCCCTAGAGACCGATGAGTTCAAGGAGTTAAACCCGAGGGAGTTCTACCGGCACTTAACAGGGTGACTTAAAAGTTCCGGTAGTAGTAGGGCCTCCTCACATACCCATAAGCCTCAACGGCTGCCACGATCGCCTGTCCAACAGCTGTACCTATCTGCTTAACCGGGCTGTTTGTCACATCCCCAGCTGCGTAGACTCCAGGAATATTCGTCCTCTGACGCCTATCAACAATTATATAGCCTTCATCGTCGAGTTCTATACCTGACTCCCTCGCAACATCGCTGTTCGGAACCTCACCAACCGCTATGAATACGCCGTCGACATTCAGCTCCCTCAGCTCACCAGTCCCCTTATCAAGTATAACTACGCCTTCAACCCTCGACTCGCCCCTTATCTCCTTAACCTCACTGTTCAGTATGAGTTTAACACCCTTCCCCCTCATCTGGTCGATGTATATGCCCTCAGCTCTGAGCTGGTTCCTACGGTGGACCAGAAAGGTCTCCGAAGCCAAATCGGCCAGGTAAAGGGCTGATACGGCGGCTGTGTTCCCTCCACCCACCACTAGGACCCTCCTCCCCTTGAAGAAGGCCCCGTCGCAGAGGGCGCAGTAGCTGACGCCCAACCCAAGGAGTCTCCTCTCCCCTGGAACGTTCAGGGTTCTATGACGGCTGCCTGAGGCTATTATGACGGCCTCAGCTCCATAACTAGATCTCTCCGTCTCCACAACCCTCTCATCACCGTTAACCTTAACCCTCAAAGCCCTCTCGAGCTCCCTTATCTCGACACCAAACCTCTCGCACTGCTTTCTCATCCTCCTAATAAGTTCACTCCCCCTAACCCCCTCGGGG
>QMYL01000167.1 GCA_003662645.1 Candidatus Bathyarchaeota archaeon | reverse complement strand
CTCAAGACGCTGGCCACCAGCTTATCCTCGCCACCTCCAACTTATAGGTCCCCTCGTCAACCGCTGTGCCGTGCCTAATTCGCTCTACGAGGTTGCAGCCACCGTTCAGTACCCTTGTTTATCTCTCAACCACCCTCTCGTTCCCGCGTATCCTCACCCTGAACCTCTGGTGTAGGACCCTAACCCCGCTCATCTGGCTCGCTATGAACCTCCTGAAGATCATGTCGTAGAGTTTGAGGTGCTCCTCTGTTAGGCGTTTCGGGAACCTCAGGATCCCGAGGGAGCGGAGCTCCCGAAGCCTCTCAGCGTCTAGGGCTCTCGTAGGCCTGATGCATTCGTGGGCTCCCTCAGTCTGGTACCTCCTCGGCGTGAAATTCGACGGGAACCTCTCCTGGATGTAGCTCTTCGCTATGTTTATACCCACTGTTGAGACTGTCGTTGAGTCGGTCCTGTGGTACGTGCATAGACCCATCTCGAAGAGATCTTGGGCCAGCTCCATAACCTTCGAGGATGGAAGCCTCAGTCTTGATGAGGCATCCTTCAGGAGGGTGTCGGTTGTGTATGGCGGTGGTGGGTTGATGATCCTCTCCTCAACCTCAACCCCCTCTATCTTGGCCTCGATCTGTTTGGCCATGGCTCCAAACTCCCTCAGGGGGAAGTTGAAGGTTGGGTTCTCGATAGATATCCTTACGCCGTTGAAGAGCTTTGCGTATAGGACTGGCTTCCTCCTCCTAGACTCGGTTGTCCTCTCAACGATCCACCTGAGAACCGGACTCTGCGCCCTCCCGGCTGAGAGGGTTCTGCTTCCAAACTTCTTCCAGAGCCTCCTGCTGAGCTCGAAGCCTATCCATCTATCCTCAACCCTCCTGACTATCTGGGCCTCAACCATCCTCTCGTTTACGCCCCTCCTATCCCTTATCGCTTGTAGGAATGCCTTCTTCGTTATCTCGTGGAATTCCAGCCTCTCAACCTCCTTGTTGAGTGGGTGGAGGGAGCAGAGTATGTCGTACGCGATCTTCTCACCCTCAGTGTCTGGGTCCGTCGCTATGAAGACCTTGTTCACCTCCAGTGAGAGCTTCCTTAAGGCTTCGATAAGTTCCCTCTGTGAGCGGAACTCTGCACTTCCACACCTTGGGCATTCATCGAACTCCGTGAACTGTTCACCGCATTTGAGGCATCTTCTTATGAAGTCATAGACGGGTATGAACCTCCCATCTACGTTCTCTACCCCGTGGAAGCCATCGGTTATCGTTAGGTCGTATATGTGCCCCCTGCTCGCAACTATGCTCAGTAGGAACCTTCCGGTTGAAACCTCGTAGACTGTTACGCCGTCAACTTTGCGCTTGTACGGCCTCCCGAAGAATCTTGAGATAGTCCTGGCCTTTGTTGGCGACTCAACTATCAGTAGAGCGGTCTTCATGTAGTCCCTAACCCTCCTGGAGACCTTGCCCTCCATCAGCTCCCGGATCACCCTCCTATCCTCATCGACTTTCTCAAGCCACCTCCTGACTCTTCTGGGCGTGAACCTGCTCCATGAAACATCAGCCATGAACCTCAGCCTATTCCTCAGGGAGTTGAAAGCCTTTTTATCATCGACTATTAGGAAGCTTGCACCCCTCGATATCCCCCCTGCGTACATTCTGGAGGCCCTCCCTGAGGCTTGTATGTAGGCGACTGGGTCCGAGACTATCAGGTGGAATCGGTCTCCCTCCCTCTTTATCGAAGCTTCCTCGCTCCCCTTGATCCTCTCGATGACCTCGGGCGTTATCGCCTCCTTCAGGAAGCTCCTTGCATCTAGGATTATCCTCCTAACGAACTCGTCGAACCCCTCAAGCTCGGTCTGGTTCCTTATCGCCGATTCAACCCTTGCCCTCACATCGCTGGATAGGGGGACTATCCTCCTCAACCTGAGTATTACCTCATCCGCCCTCCCCCTCTCATCTTCGTTTAGGAAGCCCCTTATGTTACGGATTAACGCTAGGAGCTTCGTTGGGTTGCACTCATCCCAGCTGAGTGGGATCTCCATCCTCGGAACCCCTGCGAAGATGACGTACCGGACCCTCTCGGGTAGGTCTATGCCCCTGGCTAGGGGGCTCCTGAAGCTCGCTATCCCGATTAGGGCCGCGCACCTACGCTCCACAAAGTCCTTTAGGATATTCTCTTTCGTCCCCTGGTAGATGTGGACCCTGAAACCCTTGTCGGATAGGAATTTTCCGATCCTCTCTGCGTATTCTCTTCCCAAGGCTGTCGGGACGAAGATTAGGCATCCATCCCCATATTCCCTCATTATCTCCGCAACGTGCTCCTCTATGCTCTTCTCCTTCTCTAGATAGAAGTCCCTTATGTTCCGGAGAAGTTCGGGTTTGAACCCTAACTGGAAGTCCAGTAGCTCCTCGAAGAGCCTTATCCTCCTCGTCCTCTTCGCCTTCAGCGTGGCCCCTGAGACTACTAGAAGCCCCACCTCGTTCTCAGCCTTATACTTCCTTATCCGAGCCCTCAACTCCTCGATTGATTCCAGAACCTCCGATGGATCTCCACCCATTTTTGATATCCTACTCGCCTCCCTCCTGAGGTTGAGTATTTTGAGAGCTGACTCTACCGTCTCCTCATCGAAGCCTAAGATTATGAGTATCCTATCCACGTTCCTCGGTGACTTCAGGAAGGAGTCTACATCATCTATGAAGACGAAGTTGAACCTTAAGCTCCTCAACTCCTCGTAGTGGTTGACGATGAACCTATCTGTCGTCACCAGGATATCGAACTCCGAGGACTCTATCCTCGAGAGCTCCTCCCTCTTCGCGGACTGGCTGAGTGAGCCGTGGTAGTGGGCAATCCTCATATTGAGGTCTAAACGCCTTGAAAGGTCCATCAGCCTATCGGTTACCTGCTCGACCAAGATGCCCGTCGGGACAACTATGTAGCTCCTCTTACCCTTCAGTGATAGGTATAGGGCCATCACGACGCCGAGCATGGTCTTCCCAACCCCGGTTGGGGCCACTATTGAGAAGCTCCTCCCTAAGAATATACGCCTAGCCCAGCTCTCCTGTAGGGCCCACATCCTGTAGCCGAGGGCCTTCTTGAAGAAGGATGAGAACTCCCTCAGCTCCTTCAGGAAGGAATACACGTCTAGGGCTGACTTGAGCTTCCCCTCCTTACTTAATCTCCTTATCAGGGAGCCCCAACCCCGAACCTTCACGTCTCCGCCTAGGCAGGACCTGCAGAGCCCCGTCTCGAGGAGGAGGTCATCGGATATCCGGCCTCCACAGTTTATGCATAGACCGCGATAGATCCCTCTCAACTCCATAACCTCCATGCAGCCGCTTGGTGGAACCGTGGACAGCCGACGCAGAATATTTTACGGAATCTTAACAACTCCAGATTAAAAACTTTTCGTTCCCTCGCCATGGGTCTCTTTGGCCCGCCGAAAGTGATAAATG
>QMYL01000166.1 GCA_003662645.1 Candidatus Bathyarchaeota archaeon | reverse complement strand
CGATTGGGGACGCCGAACACTTACATGGAGACAGCTGTGATTCTATCCTTAGGGTTCGTAGTCAGCTTCGTTGTTATACCACCGTTAATGGGATTGATGAAGAGGAAGGGGATAGTTGGGGTCGACGTTCACAAGAGGGATAAACCTAAGGTTCCCGAGATGGGAGGGATCGGCTCACTTATAGGGCTGACCGTCACCATGGTCTCGGCCTCGGTTATGGAACCGAACATGGCTAAATTCTTCCTAACATTCCTAGCTGTGACCCTGATCTCGGGTTTAATAGGGGCAATAGACGACTTGAGACCGTTAAATGCCAAGGTTAAGCCCCTGCTCACCATGATAGCGAGCCTACCTATACTGATAACTAAAACATACAACCCCCGCCTCGTAATTCCAATAGTTGGGAGGACACGCCTCACAGTCGTATACCCCTTCATGATACCATTAGCAATAGCCATACCATCCAACGCCGTGAATATGATGGACCCCTTCAACGGCACCATGACCGGAACATGCTCCATAATCACCCTAGTCCTGCTCATATCGGCTATAATCCTAAACAGAGGCGAAGCCGCCATAATGTGCGCTGGCCTACTCGGCTCCCTCCTAGCCCTATGGTACTTCAACAAGTATCCATCCCGCGTATTCGTAGGCGATGTCGGAACCCTAAGCGTAGGAGCGGCCTTGGGGGCCATAGCCATCATCGGCCGGATGGAGGTTATAGCGGTAGTCGCCTTCATGCCGCAGATAATGAACGCCTTCTACGGCCTATCAACCATCGGCAGGCTCTATGAGAGGAGGGAGGTTGCAAGGCCGATCCGTATACTGGATGATGGAAGGTTGGCCGTGACTACGGACCCGAAGGCTCCGATAACGCTTGCCAGGATGGTTCTGGCCAGGGGTCCCCTGACTGAGCAGGAGGCTGTGAGGGTGTTCATGGTTCTATCCGCGATCTCCGGGGTTTTAGCCCTCTTAACGCTATACCTGATGCTGGTGACGACTTGATCCGTAGGGTTATGGACTTCGTCTTGATAATGCTCTTCGTCTGGGCCTCGATGTTATTCGGGTTATGGATAATCGACACCCTAGTAGTTCCGCTGAGGATACCGCTCCCAGAGAACTCCCTAGGAGACCTGCTAACAGCAACCGCCAAGGTGTTGATAAGCGCCGTCTTGGTCTTGATATGGCTCTGGCTGTGGAGGGAGATCGTGAGGAGAACCTTCTGGCGTCTAGTTGGGAAGTCGAGGTAACCATTCCGGTTCGGAAGATTTACTAAGGTGGATGGTAAATCTCAAAAAGGGAACCCCTAGAGGAGCAACGGATGGGATGAGGGTAGTAATCGACATATTAACACCGAAACAATGCATGTTCTTCCCAAAACTCTCAGAGAAGCTAGAGAAGAGGGGACATGAAGTACTCATGTTGACGAGAACATACCGCGAGGTGAACAGCTTACTCAAGCTTAAGGGAGTGGACGCCAAGGTGATAGGGAGGCATGGAGGGGGCAGACTGAGGGATAAGCTCGAAGCGAGCGTCGAGAGGATGGGTGAGATGATACCGATCATCGAGGAGTTCAAGCCGGATGTAGCCATATCATTCTCCTCACCCGAACTGGCGAGGGTATCCTTCGGCCTAGGCATACCACACATATGTATAAATGATTCGCCACACGCTGAGGCCACAGCCAGGCTGACGATACCACTATCCGAGAGGCTCCTAACACCAAAGATGATACCGAAGGAGGTGTGGGTTAGATACGGGATACAACCCGACAGGATCATCCAGTACTACGCCCTGGACCCATGGGTCTGGCTTAAGGACCTCAAGCCGGACGAGAGTATACTCGCGAGCCTCAATCTGGACAGGTCCAAGCCCCTATTGACCTTCAGGATGGAGGAGTCCTTCGCAGCCTATCTCTTGGGGAGGATCCGAGGTGAATCACCGATAATCTCCATCATCGATAGGCTCCTAAAGGAGAGGCCGGAACTCCAGATGGTGGTCATACCTAGATATCGAGAGCACATATCCACCCTGAGGGAAGCCTTCAGAGGGAAGCTCGGAAACCTTAAGATCTGCGAGTCCATCATCGACGGGCCGAGCCTCCTCTACTACACAACTATCTTTATAGGCGCCGGGGGGACCATGAGCATAGAGGCAGCCCTGCTCGGTGTACCCGCGATCTCTTGTTACCCAGCCGGACCCTTCCTAATAGAGAGCTTCCTAATGAATGAGGGCCTGATAATCCGCGAAACCTCACCGGAGAGGGTTGTTAGGTTAATACTCAAGATGCTAGAGGATCCAGCCTCTCTCAGGAATAGGCAGACCGAGAGGGCGCGTAGGCTAACCGAGAGGTTTGAGGATCCCTTAGAAGTGATCGTTGGGGTAGTTGAGGGTCTAAAGTAACCGGAAATACCAAACTGGAAGTCTCAAAACTTTAATACTGAATGGAAGATCATCTTTATGGAATTGTTCGGACGCCGATGAAGTGGAAGAGGCTATGTCCAAGGCTATGGCTATTAGGGAAGGCTATCTAAGGTCTGAGGATGAAAGGAGAGAGTATACTATAAGTGTTGTTGGATGCGGCTGGACGGGCCTATCAACCGCATGCCTCTTCGCCGAAGCGGGATTCAAGGTTATCTGCGTAGATACAAACCGATCAGTTGTAAACTCGATAAGGAGGGGGATCTCACCGCTCCCAGAACCAGGCCTAACCAAGCTGGTGAAGGAGGAGGTTAGGAGGAAGAACTTAACCGCAACAACAAAACCCGAAGAGGCGATACCGTCGAGCGACATAATCATACTCGCCGTCCCTGTAACGGTAGACCAGAAGAAGAGGCCGGACTACCTAAACGTCGAGACCGCGTGCAGGGATGTAGGCCTCAACCTACGCAGGGGCTCCCTAATAATAGTCCAGAGCACGCTATGCCCAGGGATGACCGAGACCCTGATAAGAAGCACTCTGGAGACGGCCTCCGGGATGAAGGCGGGGGTCGACTTCGGTCTAGCCTACAGCCCGGTTCAGATAGCAAGCGGAACCATAGAGGACCTAATGAAGTATCCCAGAATCTTGGGGGCGATCGACGATGACAGCTTGAGGGCCGCCAAGGAGGTTCTATGCACGATCTCAAGGGAAGGCGTGGTTCAAGTCAGCAGCATAAAGGCGGCCGAGGCCGTCAGGCTCTTCGAGAGCGTTTATAGAGATGTGAATAAGGCTCTCTCGAATGAGCTCTCCCACTTCTGCGAGGTCGCCGGGATAGACTTCCTAGAGGTCCAGAGGGCGGTCAATATGCAACCGCGATACCGTCTCCTCCACCCAGGGATAGTGGGTGGAAGGACATCGATCGACCCCTACCTACTGATAGATGAGGCTGAGGCCTTAGGTTTGAAGCTGCGCACCGTAGCACTCTCGAGGAGGGTTAATGATAGACTACTGATGAGGGT
>QMYL01000165.1 GCA_003662645.1 Candidatus Bathyarchaeota archaeon | reverse complement strand
GATTAACACCCTCACCTCTAACCATCCCCAAAAACCCTATCTCGGTTTATACTCCTATATAAGGCCACACCTATAAGGTTGATCCGGTAAACCAGCCTTAAGTCGCCGTCGATCAGCAAAAGTTATTTATCCGAAAGGGTTATGAGTATGATACTGTGGGCTGAAGGTTCTTAGGTGATTAATGTGGTTGAAGAAGAGGCATCTTATCGTGCTCACAACGTTGTGATACGTGGGACGGTTGAGGGGTACAACGTCGCCTCACTAGAGGACCTGAAGAAACTCAGCGATGAATTGAAGAAGATCAGGGATGACCTAAACCTATTGAAGGAGCAGTTCGGCGACTTGCAGAGGTCATTGAACGCCACAAACTCAAGGCTTGAACGCCTCGAGAACTTCTTGAGGTCCTTCAAGTAACTCTAAGGGGTCATCAGTAGATTTGGAAAGGATCGGTAAGGTTACATTTGCCCTTCTATTGGTAGCCTCCTTGATCGTTGGGGCGTTCCTATCCTACTTGTGGGTTATGGGATACTACCTAGCCCTCGGCTTAGCCATACCCAAGAGGACGCTTATAGCGATATCAGATGTCTCACTCTCACCCCAAAACCCAACCTACATTAACGTATCACTCATAAACCCATCCTTCTCGCCGAAGGATGCCAAGGTGGTTGGGATATCCATACTTACCGAGGATGGGATCATACACAACGTGGACAGCATGGAACCCTACATCCCATCCGAAGGATACACGATTAGAGTAGGTGAGAATGAGACCTTCAAATGCTACTGGTCATGGGCCGACCATTCCGGCGAGACCGTTAAGGTTCTAGTCTTCATATCGGATGGCTCAGGGGCGACCTTCCAGTTGGCCCTGCCCTTAATCAAGCTGGAGGTCACAGAGTTCTCCTTAGAACCCAACGTAACAAGCTACGTAAACATAACGATCCTAAACTCCAAGAATTCAGCCACATACGTAAACCTGACCGGGATAACGATAATAATCGAGGGTGAAGCCACAAGGTTGACCAACACAAACCCATCACTCCCCAAGAGCTTGAAGCCGGGTGAGTCTCAGAGGTTCCGGTGTATCTGGAGGTGGGCCAGATACCAAGGTAAGGAGGTAACCGTCACAGTGAGGACGATGCAGGGTTACACCGCAAAGTATGAGACTGTCATGCCGAACTACGTCAACCTTGAGGTGATGAACGCTACCTTCAACCCATCAGATACGAAAGGCTTCAACGTAACCGTCAAGAACGCTGGTTCCTCGGTTATACCGGTTAGGGTTGTGGAGGTTAAGCTGACCCTCGATAATGGTACAGCCTACCACGTAGACATGGTTACACCGAGCCTCCCCTACGAGCTGGCGATAAACTCAACGGTGAACTTCAGATGCATCTGGGATTGGACAAATTATAGGGGTAGAGAGATCACGATAACCATCAGAACCCGGGAGGGCTACATCGTGGAGTTTAAGTGTACAACCCCATTGAAGTAAGTATAACTGGCTTGTTCTAGGTTATACCCCTCCCGGTTGAGCTCATCACGAGTCTGCCGTGCTTAACCCCCTTACAACTGATGAGCTCGTTTGAGATCTCTATAATCTCGTTCGGTAACCCCCTCAAGGCCAGTATCTCCATGCAGTTATGCTCGTCTATGTGAATGTGCATCGTGGATATGACGTTCCGGAACCATTTATGTTGTATATCTATCAGCCTCTCGACTATCCCCTTCACCTCGTGGTCGTAGAGTATAGTTAGGGAACCCATTACCTCCCCCTCAGCCCTCTCCCACTCTCTCTCAACTATGAAGCTCCTTATCAGATCCCTGATGGCCTTAGATCGGGTCCTATATCCCTTCTCAACTATGACCTCATCGAAGCTCTTAAGCAACTCCGGATTTATCGATACACTAAACCTAACAGCCTTCTTCAACCCTAACCATCCCCCATCCAACTTATATAATCAACAATAATTAATTTTCTCTCTTAGAAGCATCCGAGTTTGGTGTGGTGTTGACCGCTCTCCACAGAATCGACTACTCAGGGATGTATTGTATCTTTCCGGTTATCGTTACTGACCCAACCTCGGTTCCGCCTATTGCAAACTTTAGGGAGGTGCTGATGTTCCATGTTCTTTTCCTCCCCAGGAGAACCTCGAGTAGGTTCTTCAACACCCTCTCGGCCAAAGCTCCCACCAAGATAAAGACTTAGAAATACTCAAGATTTAAATTTTTAAAACTGGTAAAATAGAGATTCAAGGGAAAGATGGTTCCTAAGATAAGCATATTCATCCCTGTCTATAGGGAGTCAAAGTTACTCAAACCACTACTGGTCAACCTCCTAAACGACCCCTACGAGGATAAAGAGATACTCGTAGTTATAGATGAACCGACGGATTACAGCCTCAAGCTGGTCAGAGAATTTAACGGTAAGGTTAAATTCGTACTGAATGGTGAGAGGAAGGGTAAGGCAAACGTATTAAACGAGATTGTGAGAGAATCGAACGGGGAGATCCTACTCTTCCTAGACTCCGACGTGCAGATAGACGGAAACCCTGAGAGTTTCTTGAGGAGGATATCGGAGGAGCTCGAGGACGCGGAGATGGTGGAGGTTAAGAAGAAGGTTATCCGGGACTCCTTCCTGGCGAGGATGGAGACCTACGACTACCTCAGCTTCAGCTTCACGAGCTGGCTATTCTCCAAGATGTTAAAGAGGTGTCTAGGCTTCCACGGGGCGGCCTTCGCGGTAAGGAGGGAAACCTTCAAGGCGCTGAGGGGTTTCCGAAGGGTGGTCTCAGAGGACTTGGATATGGGTATAAGATCCTTCATGGAGGGTGTTAGGTTCAAGTTTCTGAATGACCTCGCCGTCTACACAAAGGTTCCGCGTTCGTGGAGTGAGTGGTTCAAGCAGAGAAGGCGTTGGGGGATCGGCGCAGCCCTATGGCTTAAGGAGTACTTCAGGGACCTTGTGGTCATCGTTAGGAGATATCCTAAGGTTCTCCTCCCTTCGCTGCTACTGTTGTTTCCCTTCCTACCCCTACTGCTCGTAAACCTCTTCATCCCGGATGAGCTTTACGTTAAGGCTATCTACATCTCCCTCCTGCTTATATCGACGAGGACAAGTATCCTGTTGCCGCCAATCGCCTTCACATCTACAAGTCTCTCGCTGCTTAAGAACCTCTCGGTGTCGGTGGGCAGCCTCGGTATCTACTCCTACATATTCTACGCCATCTCGCAGAAGATGGATTACTCATTCAACCCTGTGGACTTCGCCCTCTTCTACTTCTTCTACTCACCTCTCTGGCTCCTAATAGTGATCATAAGCATAATCAAGGTTTACACGAACTCAGAATTGACTGATGTGGACTGGAAGATTTAAATATTCCATTTTTTAAATGATTTTAAAAATTATATATCTGCTTGTCGTCTATATCTTGAGGAGCGGAGGCTAACCGATGGCTGATGGCTTTCCTATAG
>QMYL01000164.1 GCA_003662645.1 Candidatus Bathyarchaeota archaeon | reverse complement strand
TTCTTGAGGTAGTCGTACTCCGCACCTATGGCGTTCGCTGCGTTCTTTACTCTCTCTATCGCCAGCTTCTCATCGTCCGGTGAGACTATGAAGGGGTCCTTCAACCCCTTCTCGGCGAAGTACCTCGCGAGTTCACCTGAGGCCGTGAGGTTGAAGGTTGGGATCGAGTACCTCCTCAATACATCCTCGTTGTGGACGTCCACCGTATATAACGCGTCTACGCCGAGTTCCTCCAGCATCTCGGTTAGCATAGCTGAGCTTAGGCATTCTCCCTCCAGGTATCGTTCGTTCTGTCTGCTGTAGGCGAGATAAGGCGCGAAGACCTTTATGGATGAGGCTCCGAGATCCCTGGCTGTGTGGATGATTATGAAGAGCTCCATTACATGTTCATCTTGGGGTGGGTATAAGCTCTGAACTATGAGCAGCTCCTCACCGGATACATTCTCCTCAAACTTGAAGTAGAACTCACCGTCTGGGAAGCGTTTATACCTAACCGGAACCATGGGGGCGTCTAGCTGGCTGCTTATCTTCCTAGCAAGCTCAACTGAGCTTGGGCCCTCAACTACCCTCACATACCCCTCCTCCTATCAACCTCAAACACTGAACGGTTATGAGAATGAAAATTACATAGATAAAGCCTTCGGGCTGTTCTATACCCTTAACTTTAACCGGTTGAACCATAAATATTGGGTTGTGTGGAGAGAGGGCGGATGGGCAGAATATTCTCCCTTGGGTATGCCAACTGGAAGAAGCTCGACAAGATGTTGAGGAGCCTCAAAGAGTATGGAGTCGAGGTCTTGGTGGATATTAGAAGGTTCCCCAAGAGCAAGAATCCGGAATTCACCGGTGAAAACCTCATGGCGGAGCTCCCCAAACACGGTATAGAGTACAGGTTCATGGGCGACCTCCTCGGGGGTTATAGAAGGGGAGGATACGAGAAGTACACCGAAACCGAGGATTACATGCGGGGTATAAGGGAACTCTTGAAGTTGGCTGAGGGTGGGAATGTAGCCATAATGTGCCTCGAGGGGAAGCCGAAGTACTGCCACAGGAGGTTCATAATCAGAACCCTAGCAAAGCTCGGGGTTGAGGTGAAAGAGATCGAGAGGTGAGATGAGCCGGAAAGATTTACCTACCATGAAGGAGAATAATAGAGGGGTGAGCCCGATTGAAGTTCGGAGTCATGATATCCAACAGCGCGGGTTTTGTCGATTTCAAGACAGCCATCAAGGCCGCCTGTAGGGCTGAGGAGCTCGGCTACGACTCCGTTTTCTTTTCAGACCACTACATGACCCCATACTCGAGAGCATGGTACGAGACTTATGAAGTCTTCACCCTAATACCATACGTAGCCGCGAAGACCTCCAGAGTCAAGCTTGGAACGTGTGTTACGCCGATACCCTTCCGTCCCCCAGGTATGCTGGCCAAGATGGTCTCAACCATAGATGTACTCTCAGGCGGGAGGTTCATCTTGGGTGTTGGAGCTGGATGGGTTCAAGGCGAGTTTGAGGCTTACAGTAAGTGGGATGACCCGAAGACGAGGGTTGAGAAGACGGAGGAGGGTTTGAGGCTCATGATAAGGTTATGGACCGAGGATGAGGTTGACTTCGAGGGTAAATACTACACAGCTAAGGGTGCTGTTCTGGAGCCCAAACCCATCCAGAAGCCATACCCACCGCTCTGGTTCGGCACAACCAGGGATCGCATGTTGAGGTTAACGGCCAAGTATGGTGATGGGTGGATACCATGGGTTAGGACGAAGGTTGAGGATTACAGGAGGTGCACCGAGAAGCTGCGTAGATACTCCAGAGAGTTTGGGCGTGAGGGAGCCATAACCTTCGCATGCGTAATCGGGCAGATTGCATCTGAGGGTTATAAGCCGACGATAGATGTCCCCCTAGTCACCGATTGGGCTGGGACTGTTGAGAGGTTCATGGAGGCCGGATGCCAGTATACGGTTCTGTGGTTCCACCCGAAGAGGTATATAGGCTTCATGGAGGATTTCGCTAGGGAAGTTATACCCTCCTTCGAGTGAGCTTAGAGCGGTACTCGGAGTAGTACCTAAGCCTCTCTCCCCTCCCCCTCTTCCTCCTAACCACATCGAAACATGAATCGATGAGGTCCACATAGGTCCTCTTGAACTTCCTCTTGACCTTCAACCATTCCTCCTCAGCCTCAAGGAACTTCTCCATCGCCAGAAACTCACAAATCTTGCTGAGACTGTTGAATAGTGTCGGTATCTCCCCCCTCAAGTATGCCACATTCGCCTTCCTAGCCGCGGATAGGGCCCTCTCAGGTTCCTCGGCGATTATGAAGAGGAAGCCAGCTATGTTGTAGTGCCATACAGCCTCGAAGTATCTCGAAGCTTCAGAGTACCTCTCAGCCGCAGCTTCGTAGTGTTGAGCAGCCCTTAGGGGATCACCAAGATGTCAGAAGCAGTCCCCGGCGTCACGGTAGAACCCGCCGGAGAGGATTTGTCTACCCTCCTCCTCAGCCCTCTCAGCTGCCAGGTGATAGCACCTACCGGCGTCCCTTAGACTCCCCCTCGCCCTGAAGTAGTCCCCTATCAGCTTCAGGTCCCTCGAGGTTCCAGTAAAGACGGCCAGGTCTCCCTCAAGGGTTGAGTAGTACTCCCGAACCCTCCTGTCGCAGTTTTGGGCTAGACCCTCATCCCCTGAGTTCTTGAAGCATTTGGCTGCTTTAATGTAGAGCAGCGAGGCCTCGAGGCCTTTGCCGTTCTCCCAGAGCCTCTCAGCGGCCCTGAGGTAGCACCTCCCAGCCTCCCCGTTCAACTCTTTAAACTTCTCCTCGTCCCCGAGCATCCCAAAGTGGGCTCCAACCTTCCACAGTAGGAGGGCTGCCTCCTCATCTCTCCCCTCCCTTATGGCCTCCTGTGCCATCTCCGTCAGTCTCTGTGAGATATCCTCCTCTGACAATTCAGCTCAGGTAGGAGTTAAGGTTTGATAGATTAAAACCTTTATGGTTTTATCGGCGATTCCCCCTCTGGTGTTTTGAGATCAAAAGACTTAAGAGGGTTTTTCTCATTAGTTATTGGGGACGGAGATTGGGGTTAACCTCTAAAAGTCTGAGGCGTTTCGGGAGGAGGCTCACCTCACTGGCCGGGTTTCTGCCGAGCGTCCGCCCTAAACTCACCCACGAAGCAATCCTTAGGGGCAGCATCCTTTTCTTGATACTGCTGCTGGCCCTCTCCGTAAGGCTGCTCCCAATCCGTTGGGGGATCTTCCTATCGGAGTTCGACCCGTACTTCCAGTACCATGTGACCCGTTACATGGTGAATAACGGAGTCATCGCCTGGTTGAATTGGCATGACGACATGAGGTGGTACCCCTACGGCCACGACGTTGCTAAACATTCATATCCAGGCCTCCCACTGACGGCCTTCGCCCTATACAAGGTGCTCCAGGTGCTACTCGGCTCTTACGTGATCCCGCTCTACGACTTCTGCGTCTTCTTCCC
>QMYL01000163.1 GCA_003662645.1 Candidatus Bathyarchaeota archaeon | reverse complement strand
GCTCGAACACCGGCCTTGTCATGGTCATGGGATATAGGTTATCGAACTTATGATCTTCAAATATGCACAGCTTCAAACGGCATCTCCTCCAATCTAGTATCAACCCATGGTGATTTAACTTTTATCACCGCTTACTACTCTCGCTCAGGATAGATATCGTCTCTAGGGCTATAGCTAACTCCTCATCTGTCGGTATGACCAGAACCTTAACCTTGGAAGAATCACGGCTTACCACTCTGGGCTCCCTCGATGCAGCCCTATTCTTCTCCGGATCGATCTCGACGCCTAGGGCTTCTAGGCCTTCACATATTGCCTCCCTCATCCTCCAGTCGTTCTCACCTATCCCGGCCGTGAAGATTATGGCGTCAAGTCCCCCCATAGCAGCCGTATAGGCGCCTATATACTTCTTAACCCTATAAGCGAAGACCTTCAGCGCTATCTCAGCCATCTTATTACCCCTATCCAGTTCCCTCCTCAAGTCACGGACATCGCCGCTTATCCCAGATAGGCCCTTCAATCCGCTCTCCCGATTCAGGAGGTTCTCAACCTCGTCTAGCGTCATGTTACACCTCCTAACCAAGAAGAAGATTATCGAAGGGTCTACATCACCAGACCTTGTCGCCATGACCAACCCCTCCAACGGTGTGAATCCCATGCTTGTATCTATGGACTTACCGCCCTTCACGGCCGTTATACTACATCCAGCCCCCAGGTGGCAGGTGACCATCTTAAGGTTCGATAAGTCTGTGCCTAGGACCTCCGCCGCCTTCTGGGCTACGTACCGGTGGGATGTCCCGTGGAAGCCGTAGCGGCGTATCTTATAGTTTTCGTAGAGTTCATATGGTATGGCGTATAAGTATGCCTCCACCGGCATGGTTTGGTGGAAGGCTGTATCGAAGACCGCCACCTGGGGTGTATCTGGCATTAAGGCCATAGCTGCCTCTATCCCAGCTATATTGGCTGGGTTATGTAGTGGGGCCATCTCGGACCACTCCTTGATGACCTTCAAAACCTTATCGGTCACCAGCGTCGACTTGAAGAAGGAATCCCCTCCATGGACAACCCTATGACCGACAGCGTAGACCTCCGAGAGGTCCCTTATCACCCCATACTCGCCGCTTGTCAATATCTTCAGTATGGCCTCAAGCCCCTCTCTATGATCTCTGGCCTTCAACTCTAACTTGAAGGTGTCTCCATCCCGTCTATGGGTCAGTGTGGACATCTCGGCGCCAACCCTATCTAGGAGGCCAGAGGCCGACTCTCTGAGCTTCTCCCCACCTAGTAGGTCAAAGAGCTTATACTTTATCGTTGAGCTTCCACAGTTCACAACCAGCACCTTCACGATCAATAACCTCCATCATGTTGCGTCATACCTTGAGAGAGTATATTAATAACCGTGATGACCCCCACAATCTCCTCGGCTTTGGCTCCCCTTGAGAGGTCGCTGACGGGCTTCCTGAAGCCTTGGAGTATTGGGCCGTATGCTCCAGCTCCACACACGTGTTGGACGAGCTTGTAGGCTATGTTCCCAGCGTCCAGATCTGGGAATATGAGTATATTCGCTTTGCCCGCCACCCGTCCCATTTCACCTCTTATCTTCCTCCTTGCTACTTCGGGTAGTAGGGCTGCATCCGCCTGGAGTTCCCCATCTATCGCTATATCCGGGGCCTTGGATTTAGCTATCTTGACCGCTTCTATAACCTTATCGACCAAGGGATGTGTGGCGCTACCCTTGGTTGAGAAGGATAGGATGGCCACTCTGGGCTCCCATCCGAGGAGGGTTCTAGCGCTCCTCGCCGAGGCTATGGCTATATCCGCCAGCTGCTCTGGCGTGGGGTCCGGGTTTACAGCTGCATCCGCAAATATAAGGGTTCCATCCTCTCCGACTGCCTTGTTTCTGGTCTCCATTATGAAGAAGCTTGATGGTATGGTTATATCCTCTTGAAGCCCTATCAGCAGTAGGCTCGCCCTTATCACGCTCGCAGTTATTGATATAGCCCCAGCGACCATCCCGTCGGCGTCGCCCATCCTAACCATCATGGCTCCATAATAAATTGGTCTCCTCAGTATCCTCCTCGCTATTGCCTCGTTTATCTTCCTCCCCTTCCTGAACCCTAGGTACTCTCTGATGTACTCCTCCATCTTCGGACTAGTCTCTGGGTTCAAAAGCTCAACTCCTTTGAGGGTTAACCCGAGATCTTCAGCCCTCTCGGCTATTATATCCTCGTCTCCGAGGAGTATCGGTTTAGCTATACCCTCCTCAACCACCCTGGCAGAGGCCTTGATTATTCTATTCTCTACGCCTTCAGGTAGGACTATCCTCATCGGCTTCCTCTTAGCCCTCTCCTTTAAAAGCTCCATTATCAATGTGGAAACCACCCAGCATAGTCTTAAAGATTTAAACTTTTACCTCTTATCTTTTTCGGGTTATGTGGGGATAAATGAAGAGTTTCAACCTTAGATTTCCTGAATTGGTGGCAGCTCGTCATCGTACGCTTCTATCATGGCTTTGCGACGGTCATCTTCGTCCCGTGGCTAGAGCTGATAGTGGAGATGTTCCCATTGAGCAGGGGGAGGGAAGATATCGGCCTTCACTTCCGCCACCATAGTTGGTAGGGGTATAGCCTCCTTCCCTGGTTGGTTCATCTTATCCGTTATGGCCTATAACTACAAGGCTCTATACCTAGCGGTCGGTGTTGCAGATGTTACAGCCTTCCTGGTTACGCTTACACTCTTAAAGGAGGAGACTTCCAGTCGCTCTAGGTATCCAAGCCTTGCTGAGAGGATGGAGTGCAGTCGCAGCCAACCGTGGGACACTGACCGCCGGTCTAGTTGAGGCATCCATCCGCTACTCCTATGGCGCTCTCGAGTTCTTCCTAGTTGGATACTTGAGAACGTTGTAAGCTGGACCCTTCCTGATAGGTGTGATAATGGGTTCGCAGCTCGTCTTCATACTTTGGTGAACTCCTTCATGGGCAAGCTCTCAGATAGGATAGGTAGGAGGATGCCGATAACGGTTGGGCTCATGATAGGCGCCGTCTCGTTGGTTGCGATACCTTTCGTTAGGTGGTTCCCGATCCTACTGGCAATCGGCCTTCTTCGTCTCTTTAGGCATGATACCCCTCGGTTCATGCCTCATATTTATGGTCTCCAGACTCCCAGCGCATAATAGGCGACGCGGGAGGTCTGGGGTGAAAGCTAAATAGGGAACTCTCAGCTTATGGCTGCCTTGTCAGTCTATGCTTGAGGTTAACCCTCCCTATGGAGGTTGAAGGCCATTGCGAGGGCTCCGTACAAGACGACGTCGCCGCCAAGGGGGGTCACCCTAATCTCAGCCTCCCTGTTAACTATGTAATCTCTGAATTGCATCCTTATTGGGGTTAGCACTTCCTTGACATTGTTCAGTACAACGGCTCCGCCCAGAATTACAACTGATGGGTCGTAGACATTTATGGCCGAGGCTACCCCCATCGCGTTTATCTTACCGACCCGGTTG
>QMYL01000162.1 GCA_003662645.1 Candidatus Bathyarchaeota archaeon | reverse complement strand
TTGTAGAGAGAAAGGACATGAAATCCAACCCTGAAGAGAAGCTCAAACTTGAAGGGCGGATAAGGAGGATAGCCCTACTAAACGCCGTAAGGCATGATGGGAAGGCCAGGGTTAAACCGGTGATTGGTAGACTACTTGCTGAGGAACCAAGCCTCAGAGGTAAAGTGAAGGAGATAACGCCTCTCGTAACGAGTATAGTGGAGGAGGTCAACAGGCTAACCCCAACCGAGCAGAGGTCTATACTTGAGAGGATCTGGCCCCAAGCCCTCGAGAGGAGGGGGAAGAGGGAGAAAGAGAGGGTTCTACCGCCACTTCCGAACGTCGACAAATACGGGAGGGTCGTAACCCGGTTCGCGCCGAACCCGGACTGCGTCCTACACCTGGGCTCAGCTAGGGCGATAATACTAAGCCACGAATACGCGAGGATGTACGATGGCCTCTTCATCCTGCGGTTCGAGGATACGGACCCCAGACTTAAGAGATCGGCGCTACAATTCTTCGATCTTATAAGGGAGGACCTAAGGTGGCTCGGTTGTAGGTGGGATGAGGAGTATATACAGAGCGATAGGCTCCCGATCTACTACAAGTACGCCCGCAAACTGATAGAGGATGGGAACGCCTACGTCTGCACATGCAAACCGGAGGACTTCAGAGCCAGAGTAGCCGAGATGGAGCCATGCCCATGCAGAAACTTAAGCCCGGAGGAGAACCTAACCCGCTGGGAGGCGATGCACGACGGCACATACGGGGAGGGCGAGGCCGTCCTAAGGATAAAGACGGACCTAAACCACCCAAACCCAGCCGTGAGGGACTGGCCAGCCTTCAGGATAATAGACACGAAGAGGTATCCGCACCCAAGGGTTGGCGATAGGTATAGGGTGTGGCCGCTCTACAACTTCGCGTGCGGAGTAGACGACCACCTGATGGGTATAACCCACATAATAAGGGGCAAGGAACACCTAACAAACCAGAGGAGGCAGGAGTACCTATACCGCCACCTAGGGTGGGATTACCCGGAGGCTATACATTACGGCAGGCTGAAGATTGTTGGGGCTCACCTAAGCAAGTCCAAGATCCTACAAGGCGTTAGAAGCGGCATATACAAAGGCTGGGACGACCCTAGGCTCGCAACATTCCAAGCGTTGAGGAGGCGTGGGATAAAGCCCGAGGCCATAAGGCGCCTGATAATCGATATAGGCCCGAGGGCCGCCGATATAACCCTAAGCTGGGAGAACCTGTACGCCATAAACCGCAAACTCGTCGATCCAGAGGCGAACAGATACTTCTTCGTCCAGAACCCAGTTAAGCTCACCGTGAGAGGTATTCCAGAAGAGTCCATTGCGGCGAGGGTTCCACTCCACCCAGATCACCCTGAGAGGGGATATAGAACCCTCAAGTTGAGCGTGAGGGGAGGCGAAGCAAACGTTCTAATTTCAAGCAGTGACATAAAACTCCTAGAAGCGAATAAGATCATAAGGCTCATAGGGCTCCTAAACCTGCGGGTGGAGGAGGTTGGAGAGGGAAGGGTTGCTGGGGTCTTCCACAGCTGGTCGCATGAGGAGGCTAGGAGGGTTAAAGCTCCACTGATCCACTGGATACCGGCTGGGACAGGGATACCGTGTAGGGTTGTTATGCCGGACGGCTCTCTGCTGGAGGGTTTTGTGGAGGAGACGATTTTCAGGGTTAAGGTTGACACAGTCGTCCAGTTTGAGCGTTTCGGCTTCGTAAGAGTCGACGATGTAGACGGTGGAGTAACCGTCTACTTCACCCATAAATAACGATCTGTATGATATAATAGGTGCTCTAGTCTATTAGGTTCTTGGGGGGTCAATGTTGGATAAGAAGGTTATATCGATCCTGTTTCTATCCACAATCGCCGCCTCCAGCTTCACGTTAGGCTACTCCGTCGCCATGCTCGTGAGCCTACAAGCCCACACAAGTGAGATGGAGAGGCTTGTTAGCCAGGTTCAGAGGCTGAACTCAACCATCCAGACACTGATGGATGAGCTGTCCAGCCTATCCAGCTACGTCGATGAGTTGGAGTCCCAGTTGGGAACTAGGATACTGGGGGTATACTTCTCACCAAATGGTGGTTGCGAAGAGCAGGTTATAAACTGGATAGACAGGGCCAACCACACGATCTATGTGATGATCTATATCTTCACTCTCGACTCGATAGGTGACGCCTTGATAGAAGCCCACAACCGGGGGGTTGAGGTCTTAGTTGTCTTCGAGGAGGAGAAGATAAGCAAGTACAGCGAGTACTGGAGGCTGAAGGAGGCTGGTATACCTGTACGCAACGACACAAATCCCCGCCTGATGCACAATAAGGTTATGATAGTCGACGGGTTGATAGTCCTAACGGGAAGCTTCAACTGGTCCCGCTCAGCCGAGGAGGAGAATGATGAGAACCTCGTCGTCATACGGAGCGAGTATAT
Source organism: Candidatus Bathyarchaeota archaeon (assembly GCA_003662645.1). GTDB lineage: Archaea > Thermoproteota > Bathyarchaeia > Bathyarchaeales > B26-1 > B17-G17. Next base: position 1,091 of record QMYL01000162.1, on the reverse strand, counting down.
AGCTTCACTATACACTGAAGTCTTCATGAGAATATGGGAGAGAAGCGGCGGATAAACCGGCTATAAAATCTTTCGGGGGAACGATCATCCCCTATTTAGGTTCACCCTCGCCGAGCTTCCCCTTCTTCTCAACTATAACCTCTGGCGGAGGTCTCTTCTGCACGTACCGGTAGCTCCTCGGCCTACCCATCCTTGTTAATATTCCATCCCTGACTAGGTCGAGCAGCGTGTGGGAGACGGCGGTTCTGTCGTAGTGGAAGCCTATCCTCATCATCTCGTTGTGGACTTCACCTAGAGATTTTGGGGTTGAGAACCAGCCCTCCCTCCAAAGCCTCTCGAGTATCCCCCTGCAGGTCTCCGCTCTTCTCGGTTGGGTTACAGCCTCGGTTGGCGGAGTTCTGCTTGAATATTCGGTTATGGTTGAGAGGACCTTCTCGATCACGTCCTTCACCTGGTCCTCCCTGCATTCTACTTCGAACTCTACATTTCCCACCTTCATCTTTATGTGGATCGGCGGCTTCTGGGGTTCGGACATGATATCTCACTATTGTTTATTTATTGTGCATGTTGCACATGCGCAACATTTATATACTCGAACCTCATATCCAATTAATGGTGAATATTGTTGATTGGACAACTAAACTATACAACAACACCAAGATATAATTTTCCTCAACCCCTAGAGCTTGAGATACCTCAAAGGTTCATCGAGCTTAGCGTAAACTCGATGAGGAGCGTCATGGGTGGATACCTGCAGGTCTCAACAGACATAGGGGAGGTTATCGGGGAGCGGAGAGGAGGAGACGAGGAGACCCTCCCCCTAAACCCCAAGACTATAACAGCTCATCTAACAACCCTCAAGCCAGTTAGGGATGGTACACCAATAATCGCCGTAGACGTTTCAAGCGTAAAGATCGGGGAGACCGAACGGGGGATCCTCTGCGCTATAAGGGGAGCCATCGTCTGGAATGAACGTGGCAAGTATGGATATTTAAGAGTTGGACCCTTCCCCTTCCACATAACCGAGGAGAATAAGAGGGATGTACTCGAGCTGGCGAGGTTTTATCACCCCACCCTGGCTGCTGGTCTCC
>QMYL01000161.1 GCA_003662645.1 Candidatus Bathyarchaeota archaeon | reverse complement strand
CCTGAGTAGGATGTCGACTCCGATGCAGTGGCTCCCTATCATCACCAGATCCGCCGGCCTAACCTCTGAGCTGAAGAGGTTTACAGACACCTCCTCTCCCTCATCTAGGAGTTCAACGCCCTCAGGAATCTCGATGAAGCCGTCGGCCATGGCCAGGGTTGTTATCGCCCCAGAACCGGTGAGTACCGGGTAGGCTAGGAAACTCCCATCCTCCCTCCGAATTATGTGGACCGGTAGGAACTCCCTCCTACCCTTCGCGGGGAAAACCTTAACGGCCATCCTAGCCCTAACCTTTGCTTTAACCCCTAGCTCGGCTGATCCAGCCATCCGGAGGATCACCGGCCTAACTAGTAGGTTGAAGATGGTTAGCGCCGACGTTGGGTAGCCGGGCAGCCCGAAGACTGGTTTACCATCTATTATCGCTATTATGGTTGGTTTGCCGGGTTTGACGGCGAGCCCATGGACTATTATCCCAGGTTCACCCAGCTCGTTGAGTATTCGGTACATGACATCTCCAGCCCCAGCCGATGTGCTGCCGGACGTCAGGACTAGATCCGCCTCGCTCAATGCCCTCTTTATCTTCTCAGCTATCTCCTCGGGGTCATCGGATGATATGCCCATCTGTATCGGTTCTCCACCGCTCTCCACCACAGCGCCCGCTAGGGAGCTTGAGTTTATGTCGTATATCTTCCCGAACTCGAGAGGTTCTCCTGGTCTTGTGAGTTCCTCACCAGTCGAGATTATTGCAACCCTCGGTTTGCGGAAGACCTTAACTGAGCTCAACCCGATGGCTGCCAATACACCCATCTCCCTGGGCGTTATCTTCTCACCACGCCTCAGGATCAGCTCCCCAACCCTTATATCGAAACCCGCGGATAGGACATTCTCACCCGGGGTTACGGACTTAAACACTTCTACACGTCCACCATCGACTGGGTGGGTATACTCAACCATAACCACGGCATCCGCACCCCTAGGCATAGGCGCGCCAGTCGCTATCTCCACGGCTTCACCCTCACAGACTTCTAGTCTTGGGACTTCGCCTGCCTCAATCCGGCCGATGACAACTAGCCTGACCGGGTTCTCCTCATCCGCCCCGAAGGTGTCCTCAGCCCTAACGGCGAAGCCATCCATAGCAGCCCTATCGAAGCCTGGAACGTCAACCCCTGAGATTACATCCCCACCTAGAACCCTGTTGTAGGCTTCCGTGAGCGGTATCTCCTCGACGCCTAGGGGTTTGGGTGTAAAGTGCTCGTAGAGGAGTCTCCTAGCCTCTTCAAGAGGTATTAACTTGCGGAATATCCTCCTACCGTTCGACATTAAACCTCCCCCACCGGCCGTAGTAGGATGACCTCAACCTCCTCCCCAGCCTCCACACCCTCGCTTTCCTCCGGTATAACCAGTAAACCGTTCGCCCTCGTCATGCTCGATATAACCCCAGAACCAGTCGACCTTATGGGCTCGGCCATGTAGACCCCGCCAACCTTGCGGATCTTAACCCTAACGAGGCTGAGGACCCCGGGTGGAGAGGCAACCCTTCTCGTTAGCCTCGCTCTGACGGTTGGAGCTGGGAGGCTTGAGGCTCCCAGCATCCACGAGATCACGGGTTTTACGAAGATGTTGAAGCCCATCATCGCTGCCACCGGGTAACCGGATAGGGAGAAGACTGGCTTCCCGTCGAGGATCGCCAGCCCGGTCGGCGTGCCTGGGCGCATCGAGACACCATGGACGACCATACCCGGCTTCCCAATCGAGTCTATAACCTCTGGGACCATGTCGGCTCTACCAACAGACGTTCCACCCGTCACTATGACGAGGTCGGCCTCCTCCAGACCCCTCCTTATGGCTTTCTCGATCTCGTCTGGATCGTCCCTAACTATGCCTATGTCTATGGGTACTCCACCGAGCTCCTCAACCATGGCTGAGAGGATCACCCTGTTGACATCGACTACCTTGCCTAGCTCCACCCTTACCCCGGGCTCAACAAGTTCATCCCCTGTCGAGATTATTGCAACCCTAGGCCTCTTGTAGACCTCAACCTTAACCCTGCCGAGTGAGGCCAGTATCCCCAGGTCTTGGGGCTTCAGGATTGTTCCTCTTCTCAGAACAGTCTCCCCCCTCTTGATGTCTTCACCCCTTCTCGATACGTTCTCTAGAGGTGCGACTGGATGTAGGATCTCGATCCCGCCACCATCAAGCTTGTTTGTATACTCAACCATAACCACGGCATCCGCACCCCTAGGCATAGGCGCGCCAGTCATTATCTCTACGGCCTCTCCATCCCTAACCTCAACCTCCGGGGTGGCTCCAACCTTGGATTCTCCTACAACCTTCAGTATGACTGGGTTTGTTTGGGATGCCCCAAAGGTGTCCTCAGCCCTAACCGCAAAGCCATCCATAGCAGCCCTATCGAATGGTGGGATGTCCCTGTCAGCGGTTACATTCTCGGCTAATACCCTGTTTAGGGCTACCCTTACCGGTATGATCTCCGTCTCAAGCCTCTTATCTGGGAGAGCCCTCCTAAAAGCTCTTAATGCATCTTCAACCTTCACCGTCCTTCTGAAGCCCCTCATCCTCACCCTTTCCATTCCGCCTCTAACCCCATCAGTGCAGACACCATACCAACAATAGCATGAGGTATAAAATGTTAATTGGTAGGGTTTAGCGGCCGTCTTAGTTACTCCTCTTCGCGTAGCTTTGAGGCCTTTGAGGCCTTGAGGTCCTTCCTGAGCCTTACCCCATGTACGCCTAACTTGTAGTAGTCTTGGAGGATCTCAACCTCCTCGTATCCGCACTTCTCATAGAGCTTGCGGGCGGCGGTATTATCAACCCTGACCTCTAGGTAGGAGAACCTCACCCCCCTCTCGGCGAAGAGCCTCTCTATCTCGCCGAGCAGTCTAGTCGCCACGCCCATTCTCCTATACCTCTTGGAGACATCGATCGAGTATATATGGCCGAGCGGTAGGGAGCCATGAGACTCAACAACCCCAACTATGAATCCTGCAACCTCACCATCAACCTCGGCTATGACGTTCAGGAAGAGGGGTGAATTTAAAAAGTATGCCAGCTGCTGCCTAGTGAAGGCCTCATCCTTGAAACATTCACGCTCTATCTTGAATAGTTCCTCTAGGTCCTCCGGGGTTGCCCTCCTAGTCTTGACCGACAAACCCTGAACCATCCGTCACGAATTAGATAGGAGGGAAACTCTTATTTCTATTTCCCGGATGACCGTTGAAGGCTTAAAGCGGAGATCCTACCTCCGGCCTCATCGATGTGGACCCCGGCTACCTTCCTCAACAATAGATCCTCATCCCCACTCGGCCATTCCAGGTATAAGAGGTGGCTCTCACATCTAGCTCTGCAGTCTGAGGAGCCGAAGCCCGGTATTGGTATCACGGCTTCCATCCTTACTTTGAGGGCTTGGTTTATCTTGCATTCTAGCCGTTCATCGGTCTCTGTAGCTATGACGCCGACTACCTTCACGTCGTCCTCCGATAGTAGGTGATCGATGTGCCACCTCCGCCTCTTTCTCTTACCTATATGT
>QMYL01000160.1 GCA_003662645.1 Candidatus Bathyarchaeota archaeon | reverse complement strand
GCTGAGAGGGTTAGCAAATCGGCAGCGAGGGAGCTTGCGAGGATACTGGAGGAGGTCGGGGTAAGGATAGCTAAGGAGGCCCTAGACTACACAACACACGCTGGGAGAAAGACGATAAAGGGTAAGGATATAACAATAGCAGCCGAGAAGACGGTAGGGTTGGGAAGGAGACTCTACTAGGCTTAAAACAAACCCGGAAAACTCAACGCTCACCGTTCAATTAGCGGCTTCCCTCTTTATTTATTAGTGAACTTCCTCAAGTAACCACTTAGACATAGAATCGAAAACCTAGGCACCACGCTCGATCAGATAATGTTAAATAACCTCACTCAAGGAATATTATGTTCACGAGGCCGGGTTTACCCACAGCCACCGGAGACGAACATCCACGTTGTGAAGGGTCTTTAAGGGCGATATGGTATGAGCTTACTGATAAAGAACGGCTTCGTCTATGACCCGTTGAATGGAATAGACGGAGAGGTTATGGATATCGCCATCAGGGATGGGAGGATAGTTGAGGAGGTCGATGAGAGGGAGGCCTACGTAATCGATGCCTCCGGCATGGTGGTCATGCCCGGCGGAATCGACATACACTGCCACATAGCTGGCTCAGAGGTCAACGCTGGAAGGCTACTCAGGCCCGAAGACCACAGGAGGGACGTGGAGGCAAAGACCGCCGTAACCCGTTCAGGTGTTGGACACTCGATACCATCAACCTTCGTGACGGGGTACAGATACGCCAGGATGGGGTACACAACCATATGCAACCCGTCGATGCCCCCCTTGGAGGCCCGGCATACCCATGAGGAGTTGAATGACACCCCGATCGTTGATAAGATGACCTACCCCCTGCTTGGGGACTGGTGGTTTGTGCTTGAACTTCTGGGCGGCGGCGAGATCGAGGAGTGTGCGGCTCACGTCGCGTGGATCATGAGGGCCACGAAGGGCTACGCGATAAAGATAGTTAACCCTGGTGGGGTTGAGGCTTGGGGGTTCGGTAGGAACGTCAGAGACCTCGACGATCCGGTTCCAAACTTCGGGGTTACACCCAGGGATATAATCCGCGGTTTATGCAAGGTCAACCAGCTTCTAAATATGCCCCATACGATCCACGTCCACACGAACAGGCTCGGGCAACCCGGAAACTACGTAACGACCATAGAGACCATGAGGTGCGTCGAGGACCTGAAGAGAGGAGACTCACCGGTTATACATATAACCCACTGCCAGTTCAGCTCCTTCAAGGGTTCAAGCTGGCGGAACATGAGGTCTGGAGCTGAGGAGGTCGCCAAGTACGTGAACGGCCACCCCCACGTAACGGTTGATATGGGGCAGGTGGTCTTCACCGACACGACAACAATGACCGCTGATGGACCATGGCAGTACACACTTTACGAGCTCAGCGGGAATAAGTGGGTTAACCACGACGTGGAGACCGAGACTGGAGCCGGGATAGTTCCATTCAGGTATAGGAGGAGGAGCTACGTCCACGGGGTGATGTGGTCTATAGGGCTCGAACTGGCACTACTAATAGATGACCCGTGGAGGGTATACCTAACCACGGACCACCCGAACGGGGCTCCATTCACAGCCTATCCACGGGTTATCACATGGCTGATGAGCAGGAAAGCCAGGGAGAGAGTTCTGAATAATATAAATAGCAGCGCAAGACGCAGGTCCCTACTTCCAAGCATAGACAGGGAATACACCCTATACGAGATAGCCATAATAACCAGGGCGGGACAGGCCAAGGCCCTAGGTCTCAGGGATAAGGGTCACCTGGGCGTTGGGGCAGAAGCGGATGTGGCGGTATACGAGATAAACCCGAGGGAGGTCGACCCGTCGAGGGATTACAGGAAGGTTAGGAGAGCCCTCAGGAGGGCGGCGTACACGGTTAAGTCCGGCAGGCTTGTTGTGAAGGAAGGCGAGATCGTGGCAGCCCCTGAGGGGAAGACCATATGGACTGATTTGAGGCTCAAATCCCGGGTTGAGGAGCCTGAAGACCTAAAGAGGAGGTTCCGTGAATACTGGACCGTTGAATACGAGAATTACGTAATACCGGAGGGCTACCTGGAGGTCTCGGCTCCAATACCTGTAGAGGCTGAGATATAACATGATAACCCTAACCCCAAGGTATAGGTTTAAAGTGCCGGTTGATGGAGGTGTGATATCCCCAGACGAGTTTGCAGGAAAGAGACTTGGGGAGATAGAGTCTCTCAACCTCTGGGAGGGGAACAGGAGGAAGAGGCTCGGCGAACTCTTCGATATCAAGTTCGATGAGGAAGATGAACTCAAGGAAGCGTCCCCCAAAGATGTCAAGATAAGGCTGATCGGGGACCTGAGGAGGGTGAGGAGGATAGGGTCCGGGATGACCGGTGGGGAACTTATAATAGAGGGGGATGTGGGCATGCGCCTCGGCGAGGGGATGAAGGGAGGAACAATAAGGGTGAGGGGGAACTCCGACTCATGGACTGGATGCATGATGGAGGGGGGAACAATAATAATCGAGGGTTCAACTGGCGACTACACCGGTTCATCCTACCGTGGAAGCCCCGAGGGGATGAGGGGAGGAAGAATAATAATCCATGGGGATGCTGGGAGTGAGGTTGGATGTCACATGAGCGATGGGTTGATAAGGATTTACGGGAACGTTGGACCCTTCGCCGGTATACACATGAAGGGCGGGATCATACTCATCCACGGAAACTCTGATGGTAGGGCTGGAGCCGAGATGGTCAACGGGAGGATAATAATCCGCGGTTACGTGCCGTCGGTACTCCCAACCTTCACGATCGAGGATGTAAAACCTAGGGTTAGGGTTGGGGAGGAGAGGATACCCGGACCCTTCTACCTATTCATCGGGGATATAGCCGACGAGGGGAAGGGAAGGCTATACGTCTCGAAGGAGAGGAACCCACACCTGAGCTTCTACGAAGAATACCTGCGAGGCTGAGAGTTTAAGAGGGGAAAGAACCGTGAAGGAGTTAGGATTGAGCGTCAACCTGAACGCGCTGAGGCTCGTCGAGGAACTATGCGAGGGAGCCGACTACTATAGAGTCGAGGTGAAGGAGCACCCATCAGGTGCGAAGGTTATAGACTCAGGGATAAAGGCTAAGGGCGGACTTTTAGCTGGCAGGTTGATAACCGAGATAGCCCTTGGGGGACTCGGCGAGGTCGAGGTAACCACGAAGAGCTACGGCGAAGGCCTAAAACTCCCATCGATCTCCATAACGACGGACCACCCAGCCATAGCGACCCTAGGCTCCCAACTTGCGGGTTGGAGGGTGAAGGTTGGAGGTTACACAGCGATAGGTTCAGGTCCAGCACGAGCTTTAGCCCTAAAGCCGAAGTCGATATACCGTGAGATAGAGTACAGGGATGAAGCCGACGTCGCCATACTCATACTGGAGGCGTCGGAGGAGCCGCCGGACGACGTCTTTGGTTACGTATCGGACCTATGCGGGGTTAAGCCCAGTAACCTCTACCTCATAATGGTTCCAACATCGAGTGCGGCCGGTTTCATACAGGTCTCCGGCAGGATAGTCGAGGTTGGGATGCATAAGCT
>QMYL01000159.1 GCA_003662645.1 Candidatus Bathyarchaeota archaeon | reverse complement strand
GGATAAAGGGAGCCAAGACCGCTCAGATAATAAAGATTTTAGGGTACATCAGACAAAAAGAGATAATCAGCCGGAAACGTATGCACCTGATAGAGGAGGAAAGGTTGATTGATACTTGAGATATGTAAGAAGGCGAAGGAGGCCTCGGTTAAACTCGCCAACCTCCCAACTGAGGTTAAGAATAGAGCCCTCCATAATATGGCAGATGAGCTAGAGAGCAACGTCAAGGATATACTTGAAGCCAACAGGAAAGATGTCGAGGCGGCTAGGGCAAGAGGAGTAAAGGAGGCGCTACTTGATAGGTTGATCCTAAACGAGAAGAGGGTTTCAAAGATGGCTCAATGCCTCAGAGAGGTCGCAGCCTTACCGGACCCTGTTGGAGAGATAGTGAAGGTTTGGACGAGGCCGAACGGTTTGATAATCGGACAGCTGAGGGTGCCATTAGGCGTCATAGCCGTAATCTACGAATCCAGGCCCGATGTCACCTCTGATGCAGCTGGTATATGCCTGAAGTCTGGAAATGCTGTTATATTGAGGGGCGGCTCAGACGCGATAAACTCGAATATAGCCATAGGCGATGTGCTCAGTAAGGCTGCTGTGGAGTCCGGGATCCCTGACGGAGCGATACAGGTTGTCAGAACGACCGAGAGGAGTGCGGCGATAGAGCTTATGAAGATGAGGGGTTATGTGGATGCCTTGATACCGAGGGGTGGAGCTGGGTTGATCAGGGCTGTCATAGAGAACGCTAAGGTTCCTGTGATAGAGACTGGGGTTGGGAACTGCCACATCTACGTTGAGGAAGATGCAGACCTAGACCAGGCTATAAAGATAATTATAAACGCGAAGTGTCAAAGGCCGGGGACGTGCAACGCAGTCGAGAAGCTTCTCGTACACCGGAATATAGCCCAGAGCTTCCTCCCGGTCATAATCAAACATTTGAGGGAGCATGGCGTTGAGGTTAGGGGCTGCGAGGAAACCAGAAAGGTAGTTCCAGATGTCAAGCCAGCCACAGAGGATGACTGGTATACGGAGTACCTCGACCTGATAATAGGTGTTAAGGTTGTAAACGACATCGATGAGGCGATAAACCACATAAACAAGTATGGGACGAAACACTCAGAGGCCATACTGACATCAGACTTCAATAAGGCGCTCAAGTTTATCAGGGGTGTGGACGCCGCGGCCATATACTTGAACGCCTCGACGAGGTTTACTGATGGAAACCAGTATGGGCTTGGGGCTGAGATAGGGATAAGCACCCAGAAGCTCCATGCAAGAGGGCCGATGAGCGTTCAGCACCTTACAACGATCAAGTACTTCGTCTTGGGTAGGGGTCACGTAAGGGAGTAAAACCTTACGTGCCCATAGCCTACTCTTTAAACTAGACGTACCTCCCAATCTAAGTACTCGTATATCTCCGAAACATAACACCAAACCCCTTATTAGACGACTTGAATAAAAACTGGTTTGATAGGTATGTCTATCGAACTTAAGGTTTTACTCTCAACCCTCAAGATGACGAAGGAGAAGCCGTCAACCACGATTGAGGCTCTAAGGTTACACTCTAGGATACCGTCCCAAAACCTGCGTGAGATGATAGACAGTCTAGCAAGGGAGGGAACCCTCACAGTCTCTGGTGATCTAGTTAATATCACCCCAACGCAGAGGATTGAGGTAGCCGTGAGGGCTATTAGCATCGGGGCTGATCCTGAACGTGTCTGCTCCCTCCTCAGGTGGGATGAGTTTGAGGATGTCTCAGTCTTAGCCTTTGAGGCTGCTGGTTTTAGCGTTAAGAAGCATTTTAGGTTCAAGTGGTCTGGGAGGAGGTGGGAGATCGACGTACTAGGACGCAGAGGAGGAATCGTCGCTTCGGTTGACTGTAAGCATTGGCGCCGCAATTGGCGTAGGTCATCGATAGTTAGGATTGTGAAGTCTCATGTTGATAGGACGAGAGCCCTGGCCGAGGCTTCAAGGCTTGTAGGCATCGGCATCAACAGGGAAGAACGGATCACATTTATCCCGATAATACTCTCCCTGATACCGGGCCCATTCAAGTTCTACATGAGGGTGCCAATAGTTCCTATACTGCAGCTCCAAGACTTCCTTTATGAGCTGGAGGCCCACATAGACGCATTGACCCACTTCACCAGTATATGCCGATAAATTATGGACAACATTCAAAGCCATTTTATAACATTCAGAAAGTTTTAATCTCAATTTTATTTATGGGCATTAAATTTATCCATAAGAATTTAAGGATTAACCTCCTTCCGAGAATTCTCAAGTTAATCTTCATTGACTTAACTGAATGAGCCGAGTGAATGGTGTGATTACGCCATTTTTCTATGTGTTTACGTTCTGGTCGAAGCTTCTAATCAGTGTAGCATTTGATATGAAAGCTAGCGAACCCTTAGTTAATGTTATAAGTATCTTTGGGTATATATTTGGTCCAAAAAGGGGTTAGAATTATGCCTCGCTTGAATGAAGAATTGATAAGGATAGTAAATTTGTCTATGCCCTTTCCAGATAACGTTATAGCCGCTTATTCGCGCCTCGACCCAGTCTTTACTAGTGGTGACTTGTCGAGGGAGGCTGGGATACCTCGTTCAACCGCGAAGTATTATATCAAGAAGATGTTGGAGTTACATATGATATCGAAGATACCGCATAAGAAGAAGTATCAGAAGTATGCTAATGCCTACTTATTCTCCGACTGGCTCACCGACTTGATTAGGCTGGCCATACGTCCACTAGAGAAGGGGGAATAGGCCTTATCTCTTAGAGATTTAGCCAAGAAGGGTAGGTCTAAAGGCGGGAGGCGTGGGCGTCTATTAACCATCAGGGAGATAAAGCGCATCAAGAGGAGGGGTTACTATGCTGAACGCGAGCTTGTGAAGAAGCTGCGTAGGTATGGTTTTAGGGCGGTTAGGGTTCCCATGTCAGCCCCGAGTAGTGAACCGTTACCAGATGTATTCGCAACTAAGGGGGATTGCATAATAGCCTTTGAGGTTAAGGCTCCAAACACCGATAGGGCATACTTTAGGAGGGATCAAGTGAAGAAGCTCTTCGAGTTTCTGGATATATTTGGGGTTTATGGGAGAAGGCTGGCCATCCTTTGTGCAAAGTTTCCTTACAAGTGGGTCTTCAAGGTTGTGGAGAACCCGGACGACTACGTCATCGGTAGGGATGATGAGAGCGACGTAAAGCTCGATAGGCTTGCTGGTTGATGGAAAGAAATAATAGGGTTAACTGGTACTATGAGATATTAACCCTCAAAGGTTTGGAGGAACGGTGATGAGTGAGTTTCTATCTCCATTGGTCTATCAACTTGGAACTGGGGGAGTCCTAGGCTTCGTAGTCGGCTACGCAATAAAGAAGATGATAAAGATAGTGATAGTCGTGATGGGGGCATTCGCCGCCCTCCTGATATACCTGGAATATAAGGGTATAGTCAACGTGAACTACGACAAGTTCGCAAGTCTAGTTGGAAGCGCATCCGGCCTCTCTGGGAAGGCCTCAGAGTGGCTTCTGCCGATAGTTGCTCACCTACCCTTCGCCGGTAGCTTCGCGGTCG
>QMYL01000158.1 GCA_003662645.1 Candidatus Bathyarchaeota archaeon | reverse complement strand
GATACTGGTGTGTTCTTATCCGCAACCAGCCAGATTGAGTGTTGGAGCAGGAGCCGCAGGAATGGTGAAGTAACGATCGTTGAGAGGGTGATCGAGACTCCTAAGGGGCCAATAACATCGATAAGCGTGAGGAGGGAGGGCTTCCCCTCACGAGTGGTGAAGGGCTGGATAGAGACCGATGAAGACTTGGATAGGTTCCTATCAATACCCTACGAACCTCCAAGGCCGGATCTCGGTTTCTTCTTCGAGGAGGAGAGGAGGATAGGTTATAGAGCGGGGATGTCCCTGAACGCACCCGAACCTATAGGTGTGGTGGCTCCACTCTTTTTATGGGAGAGGTTTGTCAAGAGAGTCTACAGAGATAAGGAGACCATCCTACAGCTAACCGAGATAATCTTCGAGAGGGCCTATGACTTCCTCAGGTATATACTCTCGAAGGGTGTAAAGGCGATATTCTGGCTTATAGGTCCGGAGTACGTCGCCCCACCTCTCTTCCATCCAAGGTTCTTTGAGGAGTTCGTCGTAAACTTCGATAGTAAACTTGTTAAGTTGATCCACGAATACGGCTCTAAGGCGATAATTCACTGTCATGGGAGAGTCAACATGATCCTCGAGCACCTTGCATCCATCGGCATAGATGGGCTCCACCCGGTTGAGCAGCCTCCCCTCGGTGATACGCCCCTAAAAGAGGCTAAGAGGAGGATTGGAGATCGAGTGTGCATAGTTGGAAATATCGATATAGGTGATATACTAACATCATCCTCAGAGGAGATGGAACGGAAAGTTAAGAAGGCCATCCGTGAGGGAGGACCGGATGGGCTCATCCTGTCCACAACAGCCTCGCCGCACTGGTGGCCCCTCCCGGAGAGAGCCTATCAAAATTACGTCCGTTTCGTTGAGACCGCTAGGAGGTACGGAAGGGGACCGGTCAGAATCGGGTAAGCAGAAGATCACTCTTCTGCCTTCTCGTCAACGTTTAGTCTTTAAGTAGGTCTCTCCAAGTCTCAGGATCTTGCCATCCCGTTCAAGCAGGTCTAGTATTTTGTCTATAGACCCCCTTGGGAGGCCATACCTCCGCTCCGCCTCTCTGTACACCTCGCTTGTCTCGGCCTTCTCCAGCTCTCTGATCAAGTTTAGAACCTTCCTCGTGTTCAATCCAGCCTCTGGTGTTAGCTCGGAGACCGGCCAAGCCCTCTCTAGGAGGAAGAGCGTTATCATGGCTCTCTCGTCTCTCTCCCTGCATAATGCTACGAGCCTCTTCCCAGGAGCCCTCTTACCCGTAGCCTCTTCGTAGGTTTTAACTTCGAAGTTCTCCCTCAATATGGGCGGTATCTCATCAACGCTCTCGACTACATTCCTTCTAAGCCTTCCATCCTCGTCTATGTATGAAACCGAGATGACATCGTAGTATTTACCCTCTACCTCGGGGGCTCTTTGGAAGAGCATGGTGCTTCCTTCCAGCTGGGTGAAGGCTCTCCCCGGTGGACACTTCAGAGCCTTAACCATGGTCCGATCCATCTCCCTATCCGGGCATACCTTGAAGAGCCATTCTCCCGTCAGTGGGTCATCAACCCTGTAGAAGCGGACCTCCCCCTCCCTCAGCTGGCGGAGGCTCATATCAACCCATGCATCCCTAGGCCGCTCCTCAATCTTCACGATCCTAATGCTCCTTAAAGGGGAGACCAAAATCTACCACCGGAATAAGAATAGAGGCCGGACGCTTAATAATCTAACCAGAACTAGGTTAGGTTTGAGGCTACTTGGCTGTGTGGATCTCGTTGTTTTCCTCTTATAACTAGGTTATCGATCGCCATACGTAGGATCTGGAATACCTCATCCGCATCCAGTAGGTTCACATCGATTATTAGGTCGAAGGGCTCCATGTCTTCGCCGAGCATAAAGCCATAGAGCCTCTCGTATATGGCCTTGGTCCTCTGCTCCTTCTCCTTAATCATCTTTATAGCCTCCTCAATTGGGAGTCCATCTCTGCTGGCTACACGCTTAGCTCTGATCTCCTCCGATGCCTCAAGCCATACTTTAAACCCTCTGTCGAGGAGCCATGGCATGGTCCAACTGTCTAGGACGACACCCCCCTCTCCCGCCATCTCGATTAGCTTCTCGTCGACCATCTTGTCGAAGTCGGGGTTTTCCATTCTCTCCTTTAGGAATTGTATACCCTCCTCGCTTTCCCACCATCCCTGCTCTTGGGCGTTGTAGCCTCTCTCCATGGCTATAGCCTTGAGGGCGTCTCCTCCAGAGCAGTATTTTAAGCCGTAATGTTCAGCTATTCTTCTGGCTACCGTGCTCTTCCCTGAACCAGCCATTCCGCAGATGCAAATTATGATCTCCTTCTCCCTGCCTTTTCCCATTCACTTCTCCCCTAAACCCATGGATGGGCTGACGCCGAGTATCCTCGAAACTATCGTGCTCACGAAGAAGGAGCAGATTATATACCATATGAAGAACGGCATAACTAGAGGCCCATTTAAACCTGGAAGGTAGGCCACTGGAACGTCCCTGAAGGATCCTATCAGAAACTGCCAGACCAGTAATAAGGGGACGAAGGTTATGGCGCCACCCTTCATCTGCTGGGTCATCATCCTGGACCTCAACTGCATTATCCTTGGCTCCTGCCTCTTAGCCTTGGCTAGGAGCTTCCTGTCGCCTGTTCTCTTCGCCCTCTTCATCATGGCCTCCCAACGGTTTATCTCCTCCTGCCACTTCATGAACTGCTCCTTGTTAATCAGTTTACGGTTCAGTAGAGTTGTAGCTAGGCTTATGATGAATGATATAACTAGGGTGAATAGGGTTGAGGCGGGGATGTTCAGCAACCACTCAGGCAGCATGCCCTCATCCTCCTAAGAGTTTCTGCAGGCCTGGGTACATCTCGGTTACGCGTTCACGCATCAAGGCTTGGTAGTACTGGTATATTATACCGACCGATAGTAGGATGCCTGTACCGGTTCCGAAGGCTCCTAGGAAGTCGGCTACGGCCGCCAACAGACCGACTAGGAAACCCCCAAAGATCGTGACCACAGGTATGTAACGTCTAAGAACTATCTCGATGGGCCTCTCGGACCTGCGGAACCCGGGGATTTGCATGCCGGAATCGACGAGCTGTCTGGCTATGGTCTTCGGGTCTAAGCCCCCAACCTCAAGCCAGGTGAGGGAGAAGAGAACGCAGAAGGATACCAGCAGAACCGCATAGATTAGGTTCTTAACAGGGTTCTCTATGACATCCGAGAAGCCCCTAGGTGCGATGACGTAGTAGGCTAAGCCCCCTACCGGCTGGATCCTCCCGTTATCGTCGTATTGGAACTGGGCTAGCAGGTTCAGCAGCAGGTTTGTGTTGTCGGGGTTGTATGAGTTCCATAGGAGCTGGGAGATGAAGTATATGTTGCCGAATAGAGCTGAGGTGAATATGACAGGTAGGTTCGAGACATAGAGGAGCTTTATCGGGTATTTACCCCTAAACCCCCTGTAACGGGCGTGGGATATGGGTAGCTCAACCCTTATGCCCTCCGCATAGATGACGAAGAGGAATATCCCAATCGTCGAGAGCAGTCCTATCAGGGATGGGTTGCCAACCGGGCTTAATATTATGTTGTCTAATGGTCTGCCGTTAGCTAG
>QMYL01000157.1 GCA_003662645.1 Candidatus Bathyarchaeota archaeon | reverse complement strand
ATTATGAGGAGTTCAAGGATAACCTAAAGTACTCAGTTGAGAATGGAGCCTCAGGCTTCCTATGCGGAAGGGCTATCTGGAAGGAGGCCGTTGGGAGGCCAGATATGGAGGAGTTCCTACTAACAACAGCCGTGAGCAGGTTGAACGAGCTCGTCGATATCGTCGAGGAGAAGGGTACGCCCTGGTATAAGAAGTATGTGGATTCTATTGGAGATATAAAACTGGTCAGGGGTGAATAGCCCCTTCAGAGAACTGAACATCCGAGCTTGACAGCCGGTTAGGCGAGAACTGTTGTTTCTTCTGCCTCTCCTCCTTTAACGCTATTAGGGTTTCTAGAACACCTCAAAGCAAGGACATTTGAACAACAGCATTACATTCATTTATTTAACATATGATTTTACGGCCCGACGAAGCCGCACTTGGGACATCTGTAGGGCCTGCCAAACTTCCTGCACTTCTGGCATCTCCAGATTATTATGTCGCCACAGTTTGGGCATGGAAACTTGACGGCTTCGGTGCCGGGCGGTATTATCTTGTTGCATGAGGTGCATGTTGGCATGGTTAGGTTTATGTCCCTGCTCAACTGTGATCGTCCTCCGGTGGGTCTATGATAATTTCGTTATCTCCCTTATATATGCTACCATTCCAATCCTCTTTGTGAAAACCCGGCTTACTTGAGTATCTCATTGATCTTGTCGGCGAACTCCTCGATCTCAACCCTGATGGTCCCGAGCGGCTTATCCGGTTTAGAGAAGGCTATCACCATAACCTTACCCTTACTGTGGGCTACAATCCTTCCCCCACCACCCTCAACGATTATCCCTTCGAGAGATTTGAGGTTCGCGGCATCGACTGACCTCATCCCAGCCCTGATCAACAACGCCATAAGCCCGCCCAGCTTCTTTGGGTCTATATCCGGAGGTAAGTCAGCCGAGATTGTGAAGCCGTCGCTGTCTAGAACAGCCAGTCCATCGACTCCGGTTATCTCCTTAAAATCCTCGAGTAACGCGTTTAATTTCTCCAGCTTCGAGGCTGGGGCTCTCCTTCTCTTCTTTGGCTTCTCGGCCTCCTTGATCCTCCAGAGTTTTGCCGGTCCAACCTCTATGAAGTCTATCTTCCCTTCCGCTCTTAGGGAAGCCAAATACTTCAGGGCTGTTGTTTTGCTTATATCAGCCTCCTTTGCTATGTTAACCGTTGTCAGGCCATCTCTATGTTTCTTCAGGACGCTGAGTATCTTCCTCTCATAATATGATGACAAGGCTCCTCATCACACTATGGGGATTAAGCGCACGCCCTCCTCATCGGATGTGATCCCATACAACCCCTTCGGGGGCCTTATGGGGCGGATAGCTAGGGCCCCATCAACATCCATGAAGGTTATGTGCGTATCTACGGCTTGCGTTATAAACCTTGAGAGCGGAGACTCACTCCTCATTATGTATATGAGGAACGATAGCATACCGGTCTCCCTAGATATGCTGAATACATTCTCGAGGAACTTTAGAGAGTTACTCAACCCAAAGATGTTCTCCAGTGTATCGATGCTTATGAAGGACATTATCGGCCTCCCGGTTCTCTCGCGGATTTGCCTCGCCACACCTAGGAAGGACGAAGTCTCGATGTTCACATCATCGGTCTCCGGCTGGTAGATGACGAGATTATCCATTCTACGAGTTATGATCGACGAACCCATTGGGGGTATCCCAACAACACCGCCACCATTAGCTATCACATTCATACATGCTTGGAAGAGCATCTGGTCGTAACGTTTGTTTACTCCATGCCCCACCTCCCACAAGTTGAAGCTTCCAGGGGAGAGCCACCCGAGAATTTCGTCTAGGTCCCTTATACCAGATGTTAGATGTTGCTCATCCATATCTTTGGTGGGTTTTATAGTTGACGGGATCTTCTCCATGAAGGGGGAGAAGGAGCGGAACCTCCCATCCTTGAGGGTGAAGAGGTATTTTGGCTGTTTGATGTATATCCCCCTCAACTTGTTTATCTCGATCTCCCTAACCATACAGTTCTTAACGTCCTCCTCAACCGGCGACCCAGCTATCCAATACTTCCTCAGCGTGACAACGCCATCAACGATGAAGTCTACGTAGGTTTGCTCCTCCCTCTCAGCTACGAAAACCACGTGAGTCTCAAGGTCACGGCAGAAGTCGCAGATGCTCTGGGTTAATGAAGCTGCCTCCCCATCCAGGTTTAGGTGGGATATGACGCCGTCCCAGCTGTCGAAGATTATCATGGGGTTCTCCATCTCCTCGGCATCTTCATAAATGGCCTTGAAGAACTCTAGGACTGTTCCATAATCGAATGTCTTTATCCTCCTCTCACTCTCAAGCTTGAGGCTCCTCCTGAGTTTCCTCTGCGTCGCGTCGATTACGTTCCTCTCGGGTATGAACTCCCTAATCCAGGGGGATATCGCATACAGCCTCCTGGGCTCCATCCTGGTAGATATGTATAGGCCATTACCCCTCTCGCTGAACTCCCTCAGTATCTCCAGTGCAAAGATGCTCTTACCAGTGCCAGGCCTTCCCTTTACAAGGAAGGTCTGACCGGGAAAGGAGTTGAAGAACTCCTTAATCTCTGGGGGGATCTCGCTCATAACCAACTCTCCAAAACCCAACGGTTTTATATCCCATCTGAACCTACAAGGTTATCTATGAGATGGATATCCTTAAAATCTTTTTCATAACTAGTTAGATTTCCTTTTCAAACCTCTATTGAGTCTTTATTACAAGTCCTTTATCGGTTATCTCGAAGGGTATCTCACCAGATGGACACCTCGTCTCAGCCAACCCCAGAAAGATCATAGCTCTTCCTCCATCCTTATGTACCAGCCTCAGGGTTCCATCGGAGAGTTGCTGCAATGTCACCTCAACGGTCTTTGCGTGCATACCCTCCTCCAAGATGAGCATGCTAACCGCGTTGATCATCTTGAACCTACCTATTAAGACGTGAAGGAACCTAACAACGGCATCTGGGTTCGCGTACATCAAGAGCGACGAGACCGAGTCTAAGGCTATCCGGAGGCTCTTCTGTAACTTCCAGAATTGGCCGCAGAGCTCGGATAGAACCACGCTCAGGTTTGTGAAGGCTAATATTCCCGGTACACGTCTTATGGAGCGGGTGTCCCTCAGTTTGCTATCTATCATCATGCCGTAGCAGTCCACGTATTTCATGGTTCCCTCCTCCTCGTAGGGTGTTGTATCCCAACCGAAGGAGATCATCCTCCTCCGGATATTCTCTGCAAGGTCGTTTGTGGATATGAAGACGCCCGCCTCCCCGAGGGTTAAACCCTTATAGATGAACTGCATCGCCATTATAGATTTACCGGTCATAGGTGCCCCCATTATCAATAGGTTCTTTCCCGGCGGGAAGCCCCCTTGGATCAACTCGTCAAGCCCATGGATGCCTGAGGGTATCCTCCTCATAATTACGCCTCTGCAAACCTAAACATCATGACATATTAAATGTCTTTCTCTATGGAAGTCTTTATAAGCTATTATATAAGAATTAATATAAAAATGCCGTTTCGGTGTTTGAAGTGATGTGCTTCAAGTGACAACCCGTATACCAACGGGTATAGGGGTGATTGATAGCTTTCTCGACGGGGGGTTTGAAAGGGGCT
>QMYL01000156.1 GCA_003662645.1 Candidatus Bathyarchaeota archaeon | reverse complement strand
GGGTCTTCGGGTATGAGGTCTCCCGAGTATACGGTCTTGACCTCATCACCAGCTTCGACGTTCAACGTTAGGGTTGTTCTGCATAGATTGCAGCCGAACTCACTCTTGCAGCTACACTCCTCCGGTAGGTTGTACGCCTCCAAGTCCGTCTTGAGGGGTATCAGGCCCAGCCTTAAGGCGAGTATCTCGTCGTGGAGGACTGAGGAGTTCTCCAGTATTACGACCTCGTCTATCGCCATAGTTGGAACCTCCGCTAGCATGATCCTTCTTAGGGCGTTGGCCATGGCTGGGGATATCCCCTCAACTATGAAGCGGATGAAGTTCTCATCCTTATTGATTATGCGGATCTGCATGCGGGTCTTCCCTTCTACGGTTGGTGCCACCCTTCCCTCGCCTTCCCATAGAGATGCAACCGACTTATTTCAACTTTTCCCGAGAAACAGGCTGGACTCATCTTAACCATCCATCGGTGTTTTATAGCGACCTATACTCTCCTCCCTCTCCGCCCACCCTTCCGCCTAGTCCCGTCGTGCGGTATCGGGGTTACCTCCTCTATCCGGCCTATCATGCGGAAGCCGGCGCGTGCCAAGGCCCTTATCGCCGCCTGTGCACCTGGACCCGGGGTCTTCGCCCCAGACCCACCTGGAGCCCTAACCTTTATGTGTATTGCTGTTATCCCCTTATCCTTGGCTATCGCTGCTGCGTGCGCTGCGGCCCTCATGGCTGCGTATGGTGAGGACTCTAGGCGGTCGGCCTTTACGAATTGTCCGCCCGAAGCTATGGCTATGGTCTCCGCGCCCGATATGTCGGTTATGTGGACTATCGTATTGTTGTATGAGCTGTAGATGTGGGCTATACCCCACCTCTCCTTCTTCTTGCTCATGCGGGTTCTGCCCCTTTACTCCCAAGCTCTATGCTAAACCTTATAGGAGGTTCGGGGTTTGCTAATGGGCTAAATGGAGCGTAGGTTATCTTATCCTCCTCATCAACCTGAACTAGGTAACTGGGCGAGAAGACCCGTCTATCCCCTATCGCGATGTGGCCGTGGGTTATCAGTTGGCGGGCTTGGTAAATGGTCTTCGCCAAGCCCTTACGGAAAACTAGGGTCTGGAGTCTACGTTCGAGTATATCCTCAACTGTGAGGTCTAAAACATCATCGAGAACCGCGTTCTCGGACAGTATCCCATACCTCTTGAGCTTCCTCAGGAGCTGGGACTCCAGCTTAACCCTCTCCTCAGCCGGTTTACCTAGGAGTGAACGGGCGATCCCCCTAAACCTTGAGAGCATGGTCTTATGCCGCCAAAGCTCCCTCTTGTTCCTTAAGCCGTACTCACCCATAATCTTAAGCTCGCTCTGTAGGATGTCGGACCTCCAAGGGAACTTCGGAGTTGTGTACTTCTTCTTCTGCTTCTTGGGATCGCCCATTTCCTCCTCTACCTCCTCTTCCTCCTCACCCCAACAGTCTTGCCGGTTCTGCCGGTTGTGCGCGTCCTCTGCCCACGGACCTTCAAACCGTAAGCGTGACGGTACCCCTTCCAGGATTTTATGGCCTTCATGCGGTCTATGTCGGCCTTAACCCTGAGGTCTAGATCCGAACCTATGAGGTGTATATCCTCCCCGGTCTCTAGGTCCTTTCTGTAGTTTAGGAGCCACGTCGGTATGCCGTAATCCTTCATGTTCCTAGCTATATCCTCGATCCTCCTGACATCCGAGTCTGAGAGGAAGCCGAGCCTTGTGGTTGGTTCGATATTCGCCCTCTTCAGTATGGCGTTGGCTAGGCGGAGGTTTATCCCTTTTATCCGGGCTAGGGCGTAGGCTACGCATTTAGTTCCGTCCAGGTCGGTGTTTAGGATTCGGACGATGTGTTTGAACTCCTCTGACATACCGAACCATCCGCTGTTCTCTTCTCTCTAGGTTATCTACGAAAAACGCCCAATTTTATTTAAATCTTTTCTTTCAACGCCTATGCGTGGAGGGTGTAACCGTCGCCTTTAGATCGAAAGGGAGCTTGTGGATGGAGGAAGAGATAAATAAGACCTCTCAACTTAATTCTTTGGTGAGTTAACATGCCGACGCACGGTAGCCTCTCGAAGGCCGGTAAGGTCCGTTCGCAGACCCCGAAGATAGAGCCCAGACCTAAGAAGAACAAGCCCCCAAGGGTCAGGGTTAGACGTAACTATGTCAAGAGGATAATCCTCCAGAGGAGACCGGGGCAGAACTGGATATAAACCTAACATATTCAACCCTTATGCCTTCTTTTGTCTATACAAAACCAGAGTGACCACTCCACCATTAAGAAGAACCTTTTGACAAGTGGAAGGGTAGAACTAGCCCTACCCATCACGCTTTTTCGGGTTATAAAAAGAAGAGTTTAGGAGGGGATTGAGACCCATCTACCCTCCTCAGATGACTTGAGTATGGCGTCCAGTATCTCCTGGCACTTCAACCCGTCGTAGAACGTTGCACCCATCGGGGCGACAGGTTTATCATTAACTATGCAGTCTATCAGGTGGTGGACCTCATGTATGAAGGTATGCTCCCAACCTATTATATGCCCGTGGGGCCACCAGTATTCGAAGAATGGGTGGACAGTCTCCGTGACGAGTATATTCCTGAATCCCATCCTATCCTCCGGGTCCCTCCTTGAGTAAACGTTCAACTCGTTCAGCCTTTCAAGGTTGAAGACTATCGAGCCTTCCGTCCCGTGTATCTCAACCCTCTGGTAGTTCTTCCTTCCGGCGCAGAACCTTGAAGCCTCAACACTCCCCACAGCCCCATTCTTGAACCTGATGAGGGCTATGAAGACGTCGTCCACATCGACCTTTCCCTTCTTGGTTGGATCCTCAGGTAGGGGTCGTTCCTTGATGAATGTCTCAGTCATCCCACAGACCGATGAGATATCGCCCACCAGAAACCTTGCAAGGTCTATTATGTGGGCGCCTAGGTCTCCTAGGGCTCCTGAGGCGGCCACGCTCTTCCTCAACCTCCAGACTAGGGGGAAGTTCGGGTCCATGATCCACTCTTGCAGGTATACAGCCCTATACTGGAGTATCTTGCCTATGTAGCCCTCATCTATCAGCTTCTTCGCAAGCCTTATAGCCGGGATGAACCTGTAATTGAAGCCCGTCATGTGCTTAACCCCAGCCTTCTCGGCGGCTCTATACATCTCCTCAGCCTCCTTCGCGTTCATGGCTAAGGGTTTCTCGCATAGAATGTGCTTGCCAGCCTCGGCTGCTGCTATGCTTGGGGGTGCATGCATGTTGTTCGGTAGGCAGTTGTCGACCAGCTCGACCTCCCCATCCTTTATCAGCTCCCTCCAGTCTAGGTAGTACTTCTCGTAGCCGTATCTCCTAGCCGCCTCTGAGACGGCTTTTTCAGTTCTTCCGCATATGGCTACGAGCTTAGGCTTCGCCGGTGGCGGGTAGAAGAATATGGGCATCTTTATGTAGGCGTTTGTGTGGGCCTTACCCATGAAGGCGTATCCGAGGAGGCCTACCCCTATCTCCCTCTCCTCCCTGGCGGCCTCAACCTCGCCCATCCTGATGAAGCCAACCTTCTTCGACATGACGCGGTCACCACCAAACCTTCTCAAGTGGAGCCTTAATTATCAAGGGCTTAAGGAAGGCTATACACTTCTCGCATCC
>QMYL01000155.1 GCA_003662645.1 Candidatus Bathyarchaeota archaeon | reverse complement strand
GGACCGATGAGTATACGGTTGAGGTTGAACTCTCAGGGACCAGCAACACATACAACTGGGAGAAGCTCGTCTGGACGGTAGACAGTTCATGGACCGTTGAAGGTGTGAATGTTACGCTTCAGCTCTATGACTGGAAGGCTGGGCAATACCCATCCAGTGGAGATGGGTACATATACTACACATCTGGAGTTGCCAACAGTGATGAAACCTATACGCAGCAGATAACAACCAACTCGGAGGACTTCAGGAACTCAACCGGGGGATGGAAGGTAAAGATTAGGGGGGTCAAGAGGACCAGCGTCCAGTTCGACTTGAAGCTCGACCTGGTTGAGTATGAGACAACCTACTACAGTGAGTATAGGGTCTCAACTGAGTTCCTCTTCACAGGTATGACCAGCGACGCACCCACATGGCTGAACTTCACCATAGTCAGTGAATACACGATCTCCGGGGTTAATGTCACGATACAGGTCTGGAACTACACATCCTCATCCTACGCAGAGAGCGGGGAGGGATACATAAACTACATATCAACCGGCACGAACGAGACGAGGAGGCTGAATATAACAACGAACCCATCGAGCTGCGTCTCAGACGGAAACGCCAAGATAAAGATAACCGGGATCCTGTCTACAACCACACAATACGACCAGAAGGTCGATGAGGTCAAGCTCGAGTATGGATGCAACTTCCTCGGCGAGCTGACCTCGCTGTACAACCCGGAGAGCTACAACATACAGGTTGGGAGCTACCAGTCCGGCAGCGTTCCGAACAGCCTGCAGGAGGTCGACGCCGACTACTTCATAGTCAACAGCGTAGGGTCTGGAACTGTAACATCAAGTTACAACCCATCAGACTACACATTACTGGGCGGAACGACGCTTGTATCCGGAACGGTTAACGACCTAACCGGCAACGACGGCGCATACATGGTCTTCAGGAGTTACTACTCAGGAACGAACATCGAGGACTACGTAGACCTAACGGTTGGCTCCGGCGTTGGAACCCACAGCAACTTCACAGCCCAACAGTATGGACCGGATGGAGGATACGACACGCTCACTGAGGAGAGCGTGGGTTCAGGGCTCAACTTCTTCCACTCAAGCCCCTGGTATTACGATGTCACGCCGAGTGTAACTGGTTCATGGCAGGATGTGGATGTCTCAGCCTACATACCCGAGGGGAGTACGGGTGTGATCCTCGAGATAGTCAATACTGGTGACAGTAACCGTAGGGCGAGTGTGAGGAAGAACGGTGAGACCTATGACATAGTTGAGAATAATATCAGGTTGCACGGTCATATATATGCAATCTGCGCCGTAGATGAGAACAGGGTCTTCGAGGCCTACGTAGCCAGCTCATCCATCAGGCTTTATCTAGTCGGCTACACCGACTCGGCGGTTGTGCTCTTCGATGACCCCACAGAGCATGACTACAGCCTAACCACAACCGGTTCGTGGGTTGATATAGACCTCTCAGCCGATGTACCGCCGGACGCCACTGGGGTTATAATATGGGAGGTCAACACCGGCTTGTATGGGAACATAGGTGCAGTTCGCTGTAAGGGGAGCACGGACGACTACTCCGATAATGGACAGTTCATCACGAGAGGACACCGTTACAGCCTCATAGCCGTAGACTCGAACCGTCACATACAGGGCTACATAAGCAACACAGCCGTAGACTTCTACCTAGTTGGTTACGTTAAGGATCCGGTCCACCTCTTTGTTAATGGTAAAGACGTATCACTCTCAACCGCCGGAAGCTGGCAACTGATAGACGCCACGGATGAGACCTCTTCCAAGGCTGACGGTTTGATAATACAGGTTGTTAACCGTGGGACGGCGTTCTATCAATCGCAGGTCCGAGAGTACGGGAGCACCCAAGATTGGCATACCAATACCGATCTGAGGGAGAACTCTTACATGTTCTATTATGTGGGCTGTGACAGCGAGCAGAGGTTTGAGGGTTGGATAGAGAACACTCAACAGGACTTCTACATAATCGGATACTGTGAGCCTAGGTATAAACTCAACCTTGAGGAGGAATGGACGAGCCTAAACTACGAACTGGAGAATGAGGAGTTATGCATCTACGCCGGCGCCATGGGGGGTGAAGACTTGAGGGTTGACTACTGGAACGGCTCGGCGTGGATAAACGTATTCACAGACCTAACACCTAACAGCTGGAACAACGCGACAGTGAACGTTTCGAGTTCAACCTTCAAGATAAGGTTCAGGGGCGGGCTTGAGCTGGACGACCCAAACCAAGATTCGTGGGAGATAGACGCGGTCTTACTCCACCTCCACACCGATGAACATACGGTTGAGGTTGAACTCTCAGGGACCAGCAACACATACAACTGGGAGAAGCTCGTCTGGTCGATAGACAGCTCATGGACGACCAGCGGGGTCTCGGTCACTATACAACTCTACAACTGGACGGCTGGGCAGTATCCGCCAGCTGGAGATGGCTGTATAAGTTACACCTCCGGAGCCGCCAATAGTGATGAAACCTATACGCAGCAGATAACAACTAACCCGGAGGACTTCAGGAACTCAACCGGGGGATGGAAGGTAAAGATTAGGGGGGTCAAGAGTACAGCTGTGAGCTTCGACCTTAAGGTTGATCAGGTTGAGTACACCCCCTCTCACTATAACGAGTATACCGCATGCACGGAGTTCATCTTCAACGTTGCCACGAGCACCCCGACCATGCTGAACTTCACCGTGGTTAGTGAGTATAGCGTCAGCGGGGTCAACGTAACGATTCAGGTCTGGAATTACTCCTCATCCTCCTACGTGGAGAGCGGAGAGGGATACATAAACTACATATCAACCGGCACGAACGAGACGGAGACCCTTAACATAACATTGAACCCCCACTTCTACGCCCACTGCGGAGGTGTCAAGATAAGGATAACCGGAACCCTAGACACCCTGACCCCCTATGAGCAGAGGGTGAACCTTATTAGGCTCGACTACACCCACAGGCCAGCCGTCTACGATTATACGCTCAAGATAGTTAACAAGGTTAGTGACGAGTGGAAGATCCGCCTTAGAGCCTACAATGAGACCGGTATATCCCGCTTAACCAACTGCACAATAGTCCTATACGACGGGGAGAGTTCAACCCAGATCTCGATAATAGATGGTGCATATACCAAGCAGGTCGGCGACTGGTATAATCTAACCTCTTATGGCGTTGTATACCTATCCATAACCGTTAGGGCTTCCTCGGCGTCATCCAACTCGATGTTGTGGCTATACCTAGAAATATTGATACCGAACTCAACGGTCCTTACGAGGTTCATCTTGATCATTAGGATAACCTAAGAAGCCTTAAAGAAGAAAGTTTGGATTTTAGGTTTATCTCACCTTCACGAGTAGAGAGTCGAGATAAACGTTTAGAGCATGCCTCACATACCTCGGCATATCCCTAACGTCTTCCATGTCGTCAAACTTCAAGCCCAACTTATTGTAGAGGTTCTTCACTATCTCCTTGCTGAGCATCCTCGCACCCTCACCCAGCAACTCCTCCAGCTCCTTGACGAATATATCCAGCCTATCGGATAGCTCTTCACGCTTAATAGGGGTCGTCATCTCCAGGAATCTGAGTATGTTCTCCCCGAAGAGCGTACTCTCGCATATAGACTCTATAAGGAG
>QMYL01000154.1 GCA_003662645.1 Candidatus Bathyarchaeota archaeon | reverse complement strand
CCTGCAGAGTAAACTGATCGAGAAGGCCTGGGAGAACACTGAAACCGTTATACCGGGTTACACACACCTCCAACCCGCCCAACCCCTAACCTTCGCCCACTACCTAATCTCGGTGTTCGATGCTTTGGGTAGGGACCTGAACCGTCTAGTCGAAGCCTACGGTCGGGTTGACCTCTGCCCAATGGGAGCAGGAGCTATAGCGACCACAAGCTTCGAGATAAACCGTGAGAGGGTTGCCGAGCTTCTCGGGTTCCATGGCTTACTGGAGAACTCGGTGGACGCTGTGGGCTCCAGGGACTTCATACTTGAAGTCCTAGCGGTCCTATCGGTGACGGCGGTGGATGTCAGCCGCTTCGTTGAGGACCTGATAATCTGGAGCACACCCGGCTTCGGGACCATAGAGCTCCCGGACGGGTTCTCATCAACGAGTAGTATAATGCCTCAGAAGAAGAACCCAGACGTCTTGGAGGTGATCAGGGCTAGGATGAGCCATGTAATTGGGTGCTTCTCAGCGTCGATCAACCTGATGAAGGCTCTACCGTCAAGTTACAACCTAGACCTACAGGAGGCTACACCTAAGCTCTGGGAGGCCATCGATATAATGTTGGAGTCACTGATTATGCTCTCAAAATTGATCCCCGAGTTAAAGGTGAGATCATACCCGCCGGAAGACTTAACCCTCAGTTTCATGACCTCAACCGAGCTGGCGAACATTTTAACCCGCAAGTACGGCGTCCCCTTCAGGGAAGCCCACAGGATAGTTGGCTCCCTAGTTCGAAGGCTCCTAGATGAGAGTAGGCCGCTTACCGATTTAGAGCCCGGGATGATAGCTGAGGCCTCCGTGAAGTTTCTCAAAAAGCCGGTGATGGTTAGGGTTGAGGATATCGAGAGGGTAACCGATCCATTAAGGTTCATCGAGTCCCATAAGGTTCGGGGAGGACCATCAAGGGTTGAGGTTGAGAGGATGCTGAGGGCTAGGATGGAAGATTTATCCTCGATCAGAAGCCATGTGGTGGAGATGAAGAGGAGGCTGGTGGACGCTGAGAGAAAGCTAAACTCCGTTGTAGAAAGGTATATAGCAAACCCCAGAACCGTAAAGTTTAAAAGTGAGTAATCTATTTGCTTGGAGAAGGGTCGCTTGGGAGCCGAACCATACCTTCAAGAGTACCGGGAGACTAGGAGGGCCCTACTAGTTCTAGAGGATGGTTCATTCTTCCCAGGTTGGGGTTTCGGCGCAACAGGTAAGACAACCGGTGAGGTCGTCTTCTCAACGTCAATGGTTGGATACCCCGAATCCCTAACCGACCCATCCTATTACGGCCAGATATTGACGCTCACATACCCATTAATAGGGAACTATGGGGTTCCATCTTACGAGGATAAAATACGCGGCGTCCCGATACACTTCGAGTCGATCGGGATAAAGGTTAGAGGACTCGTCATACAGGAGCTGTGTAGGAGGCCTCACCACTGGGCCTCCAAGAGAACCCTAGACGAGTGGTTGAGGGATGAGGGTATACCCGGAATATACGGGATAGACACCCGCAGGTTGACGAAGAAGCTCAGAGAGAAGGGGGTTATGCTCGGGATACTCGAGGTCTACGGGGAGGGGGAGGAACCCAACCTAGACAGGCTGCTCAAAGAGGCCGAGAATATACCGGACCCAAACCTTACA
This sequence comes from Candidatus Bathyarchaeota archaeon, assembly GCA_003662645.1. GTDB lineage: Archaea > Thermoproteota > Bathyarchaeia > Bathyarchaeales > B26-1 > B17-G17. The sequence continues at coordinate 2,013 of QMYL01000154.1, read as the reverse complement.
GATCTCGTCAAGGATGTAACTGTCGGAGAGCCCATCCACTACGAGTCTAAGGGTGGGAAGCGGGTGGTCCTAATAGACTGCGGGGTGAAAGGTGGGATACTCAGAAACCTGATCATGAGGAGGGTTGACGTCGTAAGGGTCCCCTACAACCTCTCACTGGGGGAGATAATGGAGTACAAACCGGACGGAATACTGGTAAGCAACGGACCCGGAGACCCAAAGATGTGTAGGGAGACCATACACACCGTAAGGGAGCTCTTCAATGAGGGTTTCCCAATCATGGGTATATGTTTGGGAAACCAGATACTGGCCCTAGCCCTAGGCGGAGACACTTACAAGCTGAAGTATGGACATAGGTCCCAGAACCAACCTGCCTACGACCTGGAGACCGGAAGGTGCTACATAACAACCCAGAACCACGGTTACGCCGTCGACCTCGAATCCCTTAAGGAGACGGAGCTGAAGGTTTGGTTCATAAATGCAAACGACAAGACGGTTGAGGGAGTAAGGTGCGAGGGGAAGCCCGTCTTCGCCCTCCAGTGGCACCCAGAGGCCTCACCAGGACCATACGACACGGAGTTCCTCTTCGACGAGTTCCTCAAACGGTTGGGGTGACCTAGAGATGCCGAGGTTTGAGTGGCTACGCAAGGTGCTGGTTCTCGGGAGCGGTCCGATAAAGATAGGTGAGGCGGCTGAGTTCGACTACTCGGGGAGTCAGTGCCTAAAGGCCTTGAGGGAGGAGGGTATAGAGACCGTCCTCATAAACCCGAATGTGGCTACAATCCAGACCGACCCAAGGCTGGCTGGCAAGGTTTACCTACTCCCAGTGACCCCGAAGTACGTTGAGAGGGTTATAGAGAGGGAGAGGCCGGACGGCATACTCCTAGGCTTCGGCGGGCAGACGGCGTTGAACTGCGGGGTTCAGCTGGCCAAGATGGGGGTGTACGAGAAGTACGACGTGAAGGTTCTGGGAACTCCGATAAGGGCGATAGAGGACACCGAGGATAGGGAGCTCTTCAGGAGGGCTATGATCAAGGCTGGGATACCGGTTCCGAGGAGCCGTTCGGCGACGTCGGCGGAAGAAGCCGTTGAGATAGCCGAGGAGATCGGATACCCAGTCATATTAAGGGTTGCCTACACGCTTGGGGGGAAGGGTTCAGGCGTAGCTCACAACGAGTCGGAACTGAGGGAGATAGTGAATAGGGCCCTAGCGCAGAGCATGATAACCCAGGTCTTGGTTGAGGAGTACATAGGACACTGGAAGGAAGTTGAGTATGAGGTTATGCGTGACTACGAGAACAATTGCATAACTGTCTGCAACATGGAGAACCTAGACCCGATGGGAGTCCACACCGGAGACTCAATAGTGATCGCACCGTCACAGACACTCACAAACCGCGAATACCACATACTCCGCTCCGCATCGATAAAGGTGATCCAGAGCCTAGGGATAGTTGGGGAGTGCAACATCCAGTGGGCTCTCCACCCGAGGTCTGAGGAGCACAGGGCCATAGAGGTGAACGCGAGGATGTCAAGGAGCTCAGCTCTAGCCAGCAAGGCAACAGGATACCCGCTCGCCTACATAGCCACGAAGCTGGCCATAGGCTACCTGCTGCCGGAGCTGATAAACAAGGTTACCGGGATAACGACCGCCTGCTTCGAGCCCGCCCTGGACTACGTTGTGGTCAAGATACCCAGGTGGGACCTGAGGAAGTTCAGGAATGTGGATCCGCACCTCGGCCCGCAGATGAAGTCGGTTGGGGAGGTTATGGCGATAGGGAGGAACTTCGAGGAGGCCCTTCAGAAGGCTGTGCGGATGCTCGACATAGGGAAGATAGGGCTCGTAGCCAACGAGGGGGATGACGAACCCGAACCAGTCGAGAAGGTGAAGGATGTCCTCCGTAGGCCTACCGAGGAGAGGCGGTTCAAGGTGGTCAAGGCGATCAAGATGGGCATATCGATTAAGGAGAGATAGGAGCTGAGCGGGAGAGACCCATGGTGCCTCTATAAGAT
>QMYL01000153.1 GCA_003662645.1 Candidatus Bathyarchaeota archaeon | reverse complement strand
TCCATATACCTCGCGGCGGCTGGGGTGGGGATGATAACGCTCATAGACAAGGGGAGGTTCGACCTAAGCGATTTGAACAGGCAGATACTCGCCGGATACAGTGATATTGGAAGGCTGAAGGTGGAGGTCGCAAGGGATAGGATTAAGGAGTTGAACCCGGATGTTGAGGTTAAGACCCTCACGATAGAGGTTGATAGAGAGGCCTTCAGGGAGATTGTGAGGGAAGCCGACGTGGTAGTCGATGGACTGGACAACTGGAGGAGTAGGTTCATAGTGAACGAGTGCTGTGTCATGGAGGGGAAGCCCTACATACACGCCGGGGTCTCGGGGTTGAGTGGACAGATAACCACAATAATCCCGGGGGAGGGCCCATGCTTAAGGTGTATAATACCTAGAGACCCGCCGGAGGTTGACGTGGTCCCGGTTCTCGGGGCCACCCCGGCGCTTCTAGCATCTCTACAGGTCATGGAGGCCGTAAAGCTGATCACGGGGTTCGGCAGGCCTCTCGTTGGTAGGATGCTCTTCATAGATGGGGAGGACATGTCCTTCGAGTCTGTTGAGGTTAAGAGGAACCCAGACTGCCCGGTATGCGGGAAGCTGCAGGGTCAGGCGAAAGATCGCAACCGTTAGAGTTTAGTATCTAGCCTTCTTCTCGAACTGCCTCTCATATATCCTGCGGACCTTCTGTATGGTGTCGGCCTCCTCAGGGCCCTTATCATCCCTTATCCTGGTTATCCTTGCAAATCTCAAAGCCATGCCGCACTTATACTTTGGGCTCCTCTGTATCTCGTTGTAGGCCACCTCGACTACTATCTGCGGTTGAACTATCACCCTATGGCCCTCCTCCCTGACAGCCAGCTTCTTCAACCTTCTGGTCATCTCGATTATCTCTTGGTCGGTTAAACCCTTGAAGGTTTTTCCGACGACGAGCAGTTCACCGGTCTCCTCGTCTCTGGCTGCGAGGTAGTAGTCTGAGAGCCATCCGTGGCGACGTCCGTAACCGTACTCAGCCGCAACTATAACCAGGTCTAAGGGTTCCAGCGTCTCCTTAATCTTCAGCCAGTATTTACCCCTCACACCGGGCGTGTATGGGCTGTCGAGCCTCTTCGCCATCAAACCCTCATGGCCCATATTTACAGCTCGCTCCATGAACAGCCGCGCCTCCTCCGGATCACTCGTGACGATCTGTTCCGTCAACGGGATCCCCCTCACAACCTCCTTGAGCCTAGCCCTACGGGCTGTGTACGGCCTCTCGATCAAGCTCTCACCATCAACGTACAATATGTCGAAGAGGTAGAGCTTAACCGGTATCTCAAGAACCATCCTCTCCACGTCGTAGACCCTCCTGAACCGCCTCATCAGGTGCTGGAAGGGCAGGGGGTGTCCATCCTCACCGATGGCTATGACCTCGCCCTCAAGGATAGCCTCATGGGCCTTCACGCCGCCACGTACCACATCGACCACATCTGGAAGGCTTCCAGTAACGTCGGTGAGCCTACGGCTGAATATCCTAACCTCCTCACCCAGCTTATGTATCTGGATCCTAGCCCCATCCAGCTTATGCTCGAAGGCCGTCGTGCCACCGTGCTCCCTTAAGGCCTCTTCGGGGTCACCGGCCATCTGGGCCAGCATAGGCTTGACAGGCCTGAAGATCTTGAAGCCTATTTTAGAGATGACCTCCCTACCGTGCTTCTTGCACAGGTATGCAACCTCACCAATATCCCCAACGAGCATGCTGGCTGTCCGGACGACCTTCAGGGGTATGGAGAAGGCCTTCGAGACCGCAAGCTCCATAAGCCCCTCCTGGAAGCCCGTCCTCATCTCACCGATCATAACCTTGATCATGTACTTGGCCTCTAGGGGGCTCGCCCTGCTGAGTAGGCCCTCGACGAGTCTGGCCTTCCTCTCTCTAGAACCAGGACCCGTCGATTCGGCTATGGCTTCAAGTATCCTCCTAACCTCTAATATCGTTAGAGGACGCTCAAAGAGGACAACCTGCCTATGAACCCTGCTTGATTCGAGTGTGGCCTTAACGGCTTCGCCGATATCGCCAGTGTCCCTGAAGACCTTTGAGAAGACCGGGAAGTAGCTCTTCGTAAGGCGTTTCAGTATCTCGCTTATTGTCGCCCAGCTTACATCTAGGTTCCTCTGGTCCCACCTTGGGAAGGCTCTGCCGAGCATCATTGATACGGCTGGTTCAACCTCATCGACCTCAAGCCTCCTTATGAACTCGGCTACCGCATCAACCATGATGTTACGTTTAGTTGTCGATGATAGCCTCTCGCAGAGTTCAGCTAGTTCCCTAAAATCCATTAGCCTCCAACCTATGTTCTAAATACTCTTAGAAGGGGGAGAGCCTAGAGTTTGGGTTTCATGACCAGAGCTTCTTTATCTCCTCTTGTATCTCCCTCTTCTTCCTCTCATACTCCTCTATCGAGATCTCGCTGACCCTATATCTCGCGTGGAGGGTCTCAAGCTGCTCCCTGAGCTTCCTCTCCCTCTCCTTCCTCTCCCCTATCACCAAGTCGAAGAAGGAGAGCATCCCATTTATATCCTCCTTTATCTTATTCACCGAGCTGCTTGACAGCCTCCCCTCCTGGACGAACTTGTCTAGGGATTCGTGGAAGCTCCTCGTCTTCGTCTCCATGTCCAGTATCTCCTTCGGGGATTTATCTGCGAGTAACTTCTCGAGGTGTTCAATGTTCATCTTCAGGTCTTTAACCTCCTCCCCCAATCTGCGCTTCTCCGCCTTCAGGCTCTCGGTTCTTTGGGCAAACTGTTGGTCATCTATCTCCCCAACTTTATGGCGTACCTCAAGCTCCTCCAGTGTCAGCGCGACCTCGTCGAGGCGTCTATCCTTCTCCTCGAGCTGCTTTCTTAGGTCCTCCATCCTCCTAACCCTAGTGTTCAGGAGGTCGTTGAGCCTGCCGCTGTACTCGTCGTAGAGCTTCAGGAAGACCCTCTCAGAGACCTCACCGGAGTTGAATAGTGAGAGGAGCTTAACCTTCCTATCGTAATAAACCGAGATCTGGTTCATCAAGTCGACTATATCCCTCTTAACCCCTACAGGCGCTGTTGGGGGCGGCGTTGGGGCTGATGGGGGAACTGTAGGCGGAGTTGGTGTTGGAGCGGTCGGTCTAGGAGCCGCCATCGGGCGTGGAGGCGGAACCCTCGGTGGGACGGGCTTCGGCAGCTTAGCCCCACAATATATGCAATAGACCATCGCCGGAACCGATCTACCACAACTCGGACAGATTATCCGAGATTCCCTCTCAGTCGACAATTAATGATCAACCTCTGGCAAGATATATCTTGAATACACTATTAATACTCATGTGAATTTATAAAAATAATTGCCTCCTTAACGTAACTATCTGGCGGAGATTCAGAATATACCACCTCTCACCCATGCGGCTGGGATAAAATGAACAAGATGAGGCTGATCAGTAAGCTTAAGGATATGCCCAAGAGGGGCATCTATACGCTTCTAATATATGTGCCAACCGAGAGGGAGATCGAGATCGGAAGCCTGGGGGTCAAGAGGCTTAAGAGTGGGTACTACCTCTACACGGGCTCAGCCCTAGGGAGGGGGGCACTGAGCCTGAGGGGAAGAATAAGGAGACACATAGGTAAGAGGAAGAGACGGAGGTGGCACATCGATCACCTACTATCGGAGGGCGACGTGAAGGTAGT
>QMYL01000152.1 GCA_003662645.1 Candidatus Bathyarchaeota archaeon | reverse complement strand
TTGGTGTGCTGTTTTACTCCAGGTTCATAAGATTCATAAGGAGAAATCCTAACACGGGAATTGAAAGCTTTGGAAACCAAGGAGAAGATGGCCACCCACATGAAGCAGGATTCATAAGGAGAAATCCCAACAAGGGAATTTGGGAGGGTTAGAGCAGACCGAGCCTCTTGCATAGGTTCTCGAACTCCTCGTATGACATCTTCTTTATCCTCTCCACCCCCAGCCTGGCTGATACCTCCCTTATCAGGGTTGGGGTCAACTTCCAGAAGTACCTCTTCCTCCTTATCTGCTCCTGCTCTAGGCGGTGGGCTATCTCGAAGTATTCACGCATCCACTCCCTATACTTCTGGGTTCTCCCCATCCTTAGGAGAGCCCTCCCCTTTCGATGACCCTTATTCTTCGTGCGATGGTCTCGGCGAGTATGGTTTCGAGCGTCCGGGTCGGCTTCTCGAGGACGACTTCTGTTATCAGGCCGCTTCCATGTGTCAGTCTGTGTTCAGCCTCTGCGATGTAGTATGTGCCTGAGAGCCCTTGAGAGGGAATATGGACGGATACCTTCGTCCCTGGTTGTAGGTCGGGTGTTCCATAAGTGGGAATTCGGTAACGGTCCGCTTTTTCTTTCAGTGTTTGGAGGAGGGCGTTTGCGAGTTCCCCTGCGAAGTCCCAGTCAGTTATCTTCTCGTTTATGTAGATGTATTCGCGGGTATGCTTTATTGGGCTTGCGTTGTCGATTGCTGTCCGTTTTATTTGTGTCCTGTAGAAGTGAAGTCCGTCTATGTAGAATCTTCCCGTCCACATGGTTGATGAGCCGTAATAAAACCTGAATTGTATCCAGTTTATGTTGTCTCGTTCGCTCCAGTCTCCGAGCCAATCGTCGAGGTCTATCTCGTATCTCTTCCATGTATCCTTTGTTAGGTCGCTTGTGTCGAGAGAATAGCTGTAGTAGGTTGAACTGTTTGGGCCGAGGCGGAGCTGAAAGCTTAGGGGCTCCGGACTTAACACACCGCTAACCCAGAATATCATCTTGTTATATTTTGTCAAATCATGTGGTCCTTCAAGGCTTCTCTCAATCGTCCATTCGATTTGTTCAGTATTTAGCTCGGCGTATATGCTACATTCTCCACCCATCCTCTTTGTGCCATCTTCCCCAACGTTAATGCCCACGGTTGGGTATGTCGTCCAGTCTCCGCTGTCTCCTACGTCTGTCCATCCATCCTCATGCTGACTCATAAGTGAGTTTGTCCCACCGATCACAACCACTTTATTATATAGATGGAGAGCGTCCGACTCTTTTCGGACGCCCTTCAGGACGTTTACACCTTCCTGGAGGGTTATAGGCGCTGTTGGAACATTCGGGCTGTTTCTGCTTCTGAATCTTAGGTCTTGTCCGTAACTGAGTTTCCATTCCCAGTCTGAGCCGATATGCTGAGCTAAATCCTTTAGGGCGTCGGTTATATACTCATGCTTTAAATCCTTCGTGATGTAGACCGTTGGTGAAGGCGTCTCAACTCCATAAGTTGTTATCTCAGATATGTCAGCAACGAGGTCCTTCACAGCTTGGCTCACCTCACGGCCACTCCATGAAATCGTCTTCGTTTTTAGTAGGAGCTTCTGTCCGAAGCATCTTCCGCTTATCTGTAGCGTTCCATCTTCGAGTGGCGTTTTCGTCTCGATTATACCTGCGAACACCTTCACACCCTTAAGCCATATCCAAATGTGATCGCCAAGATTAACCATAGTTTTCATTATCACAAGGTCGTCATAGTGTGCGTGCTCGGAGGCTCCGCTCCAAGACATGAATCCTACATTACCTGAACTGAAGCTGTTATCGTAAGCGTCTATCTTCAGGGAGCCATCAAGCCATACCCTAATATTCCTGCCTAAAGCAGCGATCTTAATCTTATACCATTTCCCTGTTTGAGGTGTGAAGCTAACGGTTGCGATCTCAATACTTCCCCCTCCAACCCTTTTGCATAGGCGAAGCGTGTTGTTCCACTTACTCATGAAAACCATGTAACAGTTGTTTGGAGGGTTTGAGCCGGCTCTGAAGATGAGTCCATGTTCAAACCATGACCCTGAAACCCACTTAACCTTATATTCAGCCACGAAGTCTTCAACCGCAAGATTCTTGATCATGATCCTCTGTCCGAAACCGTTTGTTTCACCGCTTAACTCACCGGATTCGATCTGCCATGTTCCACCAGAGGGCTCCCACTTACCTAAGTTATCTCCAAAATGGTCCTCAAAGAGAGGTTTGTTATCCTTGACTATCTCAAATGTGTCGAGGTCGCTCTCCCTTTGGTGGACACGAACCTCCGTAACATCCTGGAGGAACTGCGGGGGCCGTTTAGTGAACACTGCGAAGTCGTAGTATGCTTTCTTCCCAGCCTCTCGACCTACCTCGAGGAATATCTGCGTTATAGTTCCAGTCGTTATGCTTGAGAGGTCGTAAACTTTAACTTCATATCCGGATGGTGCTTGGGTCCAGTCTTGAACTGTCTTGTAATCGCCGTCGTAGATTCTTATCCGGTATTCTCCGTCTCCCTTCAGGCATACGATTAGGTACTGGTGTGTCGAGGCATCTACGTTGATGGACTTCCATATATAGCCGTATGAATATCCCGCTTGAACGGTTAAGGTTATTACGTCTCCATCCTTCTCCACATTTACTCGCCATGTATCCCAATTCTCAAGAAAGCTGTCGTCTTTCCAGCCTATATCATCCGGGTTATGAACCATCACACGGTACAGCTCAACCATCTAAGGGTTATCCTCCTCCAAGACAATTGTGTAGTCAACCATGTTCTTGGCTCCACGTGGATGGATGAAGACGCAGCTAACAAGCCAGACACTCTTAGGCTCTGATTCGGAGCCGAACCCTATCGTATCGCTGTAGAAGTTGACTGGGCTGTTCTTCGTTGCGAACAGGTTTAGGATCGTGTCCCTATCCGTGTAGCAGTTGGCTCCGCTTAGTCGTCCGGTCAAGGTTATCCTTAGGCTTCCGGCTCCCATCCACTCCTTGGATGTACCGAACTTCTTGAGAATCTCCTTCTTGGCTATGTTATGCTCCCTCTCGAGGCGGATCTCGGGTTCAACTGGGAAAGTGAAGGTGTCGAGCTTGGTAACCATGGCCCCTTATCCCACCACCCTCAAGGCGAGTTTATGAGCCATCCTCCTCGCGAGGTCTTCAGCAACCCTATCGCGGTCATACTGGCTTCCAAGGCTCTGAGCTGAAACCTCTATTCGGCCGATCGAGACTGAGATAGGTCTCTCAGTTGTGATGGCAGGTTTAAGATAAATTTGGGCCGGATGGATGGGTATGAAGGTGTAAGCTGGGGGGATACCGGATCTATCCTCAACATAATGGATCTTATTCTCCTGAGCCATCTCCTCTCTGCGTATTATTGTGCTAACCCTTACACCCTCAACTCTTCTTAGGGATCTCTCAAACTCTCCTACAGCCTTAGCGGCGTCCTCGAAGCTCTTGACGAGGCCATAGCTTGGAGCCTCACCTATGCTTTCGTGGAGGCCCTCGATTGCGCGTCTATACTCACGGGCCTGATGGAGAGCCGTCTCGTAGCCCTCGCTCACGTATCGAGTTCTAACCGTCTCCGTCGTCTCTTTATGGACACGTTCAAATCTCCTGAGAGCCTCTGTTCTCTCAGCTCTAACCCTCTCAACCTTCTCGGCGGTCTCCCTACGCTCAGTTAGGAGC
>QMYL01000151.1 GCA_003662645.1 Candidatus Bathyarchaeota archaeon | reverse complement strand
GTAGGTATGATACCCTACGATCCCTTAATCCGTGAAGCCGACTTATCAGGAAATCCGCCGTGGATGGTGTCGGAGGTCTCCGAGACCATTCGGGAGAGGGGTTCACTCTGTGACAGGTTATTGGAGATCACGATGGGGAAGGTATAATGTAGGGCCCCTCAGGTATAACCACCATATTCGCGTCCTTGCCTGTCTCCTCCCTTGCCAGTTGGAGGGCCTCCTCAGGGCTTGAGGCGGGAGTTATATGCATCTCCTCCAAGCGGCTATGCCTTATGTTCTCGGTTACAGCTATCACCTTCGCCTTCTCGAGTATGCGGGCCAAAACCTGAGCCTCCCACTGGTCCTTTATGGGTTCCTCCCTCTTTATCCTCTCCAACACTTGCCTCGGGTTTTCAGCCTCAGCCATGAGCTGGTAGAATAGTTCATGGCCCCTACCGATGCCGTCCATACACTCTGAGAATATTATGATGACCCCTCCATCCCTAACAACGAGTTCACCTGTCGCCATGCCCTTCACGGCTTGGTATAGGTCCCTATCCAGCGGGTACCCCCCATTACTGGTTATGACTATATCCGCCCCTGCTGGCGCTTTGACCTTGAAGATCCCGTCTAGGAAGTTCACCCCTACTCTGTGGGCCTCGAACACATCCCCGCAGAAGGTTCTAAGTATTCTGTGGTTCTTATCTATGACCACGTTCACTATCGCCATCTTGCGGTTCCTCTTGACGAGGGAGGCAGCCTCAACCATATCCTCATGTATCGGGTTTCCATCCAGTATGCCGGATCGTGAGAGGGGGTGGTCTATCATCTTGAAGCTGTGGTTCTGGTATATACTCTCCCTACCAGCCACGCCGGGTAGAATAGATTTCCTCCCTCCGCTATAACCGGCAAAGAAGTGGGGTTCTATCAGACCGGTCATTATTACGAGATCCGACTCCACAACCAGTTTATTTACCGAAAGTTCGGTTCCGAACCTCGTCCTCCCAAGGTAGGTTAGGCTCCCTTCATCCTCAGCGTCGTGGTTTACAACCTCAACCTCCTCCATAACCTCCTCACCGAGCAGCTCCCTTAACTCGCTATATGGAGCCGGCTTGTGGAGTCCGTTGGCGACGAGTATACTAACCTTCTCCATACTCAAACCGGCATCTTTAAGCTCCTCGATTATTGGGGGCACCAAAACCCTATTAGGCGTCGCCCTTGTGTAGTCACTTACGAGGATGCATACGTTATCTTTATCCGATGCCAAGTTTGCTATCCGACTGCACCCTATGGGGTTTGCTAGAGCTCTCCTCACATCATCCGGTTCGTCACCGACCGGTCTGGCCTCACGGGCCCTCAAAACAGAGACCACCCTATCATCGGGGAGTTCCACCTCAACCGCACCCTTACCATAGGGTATCTCAACGATCATAACCGAACCCCTAACTACTTAAGGTGTATGTATATAGTTAAAATCTTTTTCAGTTGGCTATTGAAACCTGAATCGACCGGACCGCACTTTTATGCTATCCTTTTATTAGGTGATTCTGATCTTAACATCGTAATAGTCCGTACGGTTGGGATGTGATGCCATGTTCGATGAAAAGGCTCTCAATATACTTAAGAGGATAACGGAGTCCTTCGGTCCATCGGGCTTCGAGAGGGAGACAGCCCGCATAATCAAGGGTTACATGGAGGAGTATGCGGATGATATACTGACCGACAAGCTAGGCTCAGTCGTATTCGTAGCGAAGGGCAGTCGCGAACGTCCGAGGGTCTTACTGGCCGGACACATCGACGAGGTGGGCTTCGTGGTCTCCGGTATAGATGAGAAGACCGGGTTCTTAACCTTCAATCCCCTAGGCGGATGGTGGGATCAGGTGCTTCTCTCACAGAGGGTCGTAATCAGAACCGAGAAGGGAGACCTGCATGGGGTTATAGCGGCCAAACCCCCACACCTACTCACAGAGGAGGAACGGAAGAAGGTTGTAGAGAAGAGGAACATGTACATAGATATAGGGGTCACATCCGGCAAGGAGGCCATAGAGGCTGGTGTTAAGATAGGGGACCCAGTCGTCCCATGGTCACCCTTTTCGATAATAAGGGGCGGGAAGGTCGCCATGGGCAAGGCCTTCGACGACAGGATAGGCGCCTTCGTAATCATGGAGGCCATAAGGAGATTGAAGGAGGACGGGATCGAGCATCCAAACACGGTCTACGGAGCCGCAACCGTTCAGGAGGAGGTTGGACTACGCGGCGCCCAGACGGTCTCACACCTCGTAGATCCGGATGTTGGTATAGTCCTCGAGGTCGACATAGCCGGCGACGTTCCGGGTATAAAGCCTCAGGAAGCCCCAGCCAAGATGGGGAGGGGTCCAAGCCTGATCACATACGACAGTAGCATGATACCGAACCAGCCCCTGAAGGAGTTCGTCATAAAGGTAGCCAAGGAGGCAGATATACCGCTCCAGCTCTCACAGGTCGCTAAGGGTGGAACCGACGCCGGGAGGATTCACCTAACCAGAACCGGATGCCCAAGCGTGGTAATAAGCGTGCCGACCCGCCACATCCACAGCCATGTCGGGCTCCTCAGCCTTGAGGACGTCGAGAACGCCGTTAAGCTAATCTTAGAGTTGATTAAGAGGCTGGATGAGGAGACCGTTGAGAGCTTCACCGCACTATGAGGTTGACTCATAAGAGAACCATACCCTTACGGCGCCCGCCAAATGCACCATGTCAGCCGCTTAGTTAGGATACCGTGAAAGCCTTGAGCCTCAGCTTCGTCATCTACTAGGGTCAGTTTGGGATCATACCCTCCAAGAGAGCCGAAACCTTATTTAATTCAAAACCTTAACTTGAAGGTATAAGGTCTACCAGACCTGGAAAGAATGTAGTGAAGTCTATGTCACTTAGGGATTCCCTAAAGAAGATTCAGGAGATGGTCAAGCGTAGGGATGAGGCCCGTCGAGAGGTCCAGATGGCCATGCAGAAGGCTACACGCTTAGCGAAACAGGCGATCTTCCTAGTCCATAAGGGCAGGATAGAGGAGGCTGAAGATATGCTGAAGAGAGCCGGAGAGCTCTTCGCGATACTAAACGAGAAGTCTGGGGAGTATCCAGAATTGGCAAGGATGGGAACAGTCGACTCCGCATACCAGGAGTACGCTGAGGCCCAAACCTTCCTATACTTGGTTAGAGACGGCTCCTTCATCAGCTATGAGGAGATCGGCGTCCCGATGATCCCCTATGTCCTGGGTTTGGCGGATGTGATCGGTGAGTTGAGGCGTAGGGCCCTCGACTCGATACGTGAGGGTAGGATAGACGAGGCTGAGAGGAGCCTAGAGCTGATGGAGGAGATATACTACGAGCTGACAGGTATGGATGAGGCCTACTTCCTAATACCCGGACTGAGGAAGAAGTGCGATGTAGCTAGACGGATAATCGAGGCTACGAGGGGAGATGTAACCCTAGAGTCCCGTAGGAACCTACTTGAGAGGTCGATCAGAGATTTGAAGGACGCCCTAGAAGGGAAGGGGAGTCATGGCTAGACTTAACCCTAATGAGATACTCAGACAAGTCGAGGCTGAAGGCTTCGAGAAGGTGTGGAAGAGGAGCGCAGAGCTCCTCCCAAAACCAAGTGGTAGAAGAGAGAGGAGGATCGGACGCGGAGAATCTCATCCACTCTACGACTTGATACAGAGGCTGAGGGAGCTCTTCCTAGAGATGGGCTTCACAGAGG
>QMYL01000150.1 GCA_003662645.1 Candidatus Bathyarchaeota archaeon | reverse complement strand
TAGGGTTCCGCTTCCTACTATTATCTCCCTAGGAAGCTGCATGTGGTGTAATCTCTTTGTCAAGGCATCCTAACTATATGTTGTAGGGGTTATAAGCCTTTTTCATCCCTCACCTTTGCGTCCCACAGACATAGCAAACCCATCAGGAGGCTAGTGAGAAGTTCAGCCGGGTAAGGCAGTAAACGGCGTAGGTTACGTAGGTTAAAGTGAATATCCTCCACCGTACTTGTTTGGCGTCCCCCAACCCCACCGCCTACCGGAGAGTAACCATCTTAATGTTAAACCGGCCCTTTAAGGTTGTCTGAGCCCTTCCCTCAGCGGTCGACGCGCCCTTAACCGCCCCATCACAGGCTGGAAATTCGAAGGGTTTAAATGTAACTTCTTATTATGATACCTCTTGCTATCTTATCCCGATGAAACCTTGTGGCTGAGAGATTCTCGGGGATAAAGAGTAAGGGTAGGAGAGGTATAAATTGGCTGAACGATACGCCTTTAAGGGGACTACGACGATAGGGGTTGTATGTAAAGATGGAGTCGTCTTGGCGTCGGATACGAGGGTGACCATGGGAACCCTAGTGGTCCACAAGAGGGGGAAGAAGGTCTACAAGATAGATGACCACCTCGCTATGACGATCTCAGGAAGCGTCGCGGACGCCCAGAGAGCCGTCGAGATACTCAAGATAAACGCTAGGCTCTTCCGCCTGGAGCATAAACGCCCCATGCCAGTTGTCTCAGCCGGACGCCTAATCGCCAACCTGCTATTCTCATCCAGGCTGGCTCCACTGCTCACCCAGATACTTATAGGCGGAATCGACGACTCGGGTCCCCATGTTTTCTCGCTCGACCCCTTCGGTAGCTTAACTGAGGAGAAGTGCGTCGCAACGGGTTCAGGCTCCCCAGTAGCCTATGGGGTTCTGGAGGATAGGTATAGGGAGGATATGCCCATAGAGGAAGCCCTTCCGATAGTTGTCCAATCGATAAATTCGGCCATGAAGAGGGATACTGCAAGTGGGGACAGCTTCGATGTCGCGGTCATAGATGAGAACGGTTACCGCGAGTTGAGTGAGGAGGAGAAGAGGAGCATCCTGGAGAACTTTCAGAACTGAAACAAACCGGTATTTGATGAGAGGGTTAAGGTTGGAGGAGGTATAAACGGGGAAGTGTCCTCAGTTGTTAGGAGCAAATCTGGGATCCGACAGATAATATTAGGGCACGTCCCAAAGGAAGCTGAGATAACGAGGATAGAGTTCGAGGGTCCATCCCTTGCGGTCTACGCTAAGAAGCCTGAGCTCCTGATAAGGCACAGCCGGATAATAAGCGACATAGTCAGCATGATAAGGAAGAGGATAGTGGTCCGATCCGACCCATCGGTCAGGATGCCCGAGGAGGAGGCTGAGAGGCTAATCGGGGAGATAATCCCTAAGGATGCGGAGGTTACAAACGTAAACTTCGACCCAAGCCTCGGAGAGGTGATAATAGAAGCTAAGAAGCCGGGTCTAGCAATAGGGAAGAACGGGGTCATACTGCAAGAGATAATTGAGAAGACCCACTGGAGGCCGAGGATACTGAGGAGCCCACCGATACCATCTAGGATAATGGCCCATGTCAGGCAGTTCCTATACTCGGAGAGCAAGGAGCGCGAGAGGATACTCCGCATGATAGGGGAGAGGATCTTCAGGCCGATAGTCTATGGGGTTGGGGATATAAGGATAACCATGCTTGGTGGAGCGAAGGAGGTCGGCAGATCCGCGATACTGGTCCAGACTAGGGAGAGCCAGGTTCTGCTCGATTGTGGTATAAACCCAGGCGCGATGAACCCGTGGGACTCCTTCCCGAGGCTTGACGCCCCCCAGTTCAACCTCGACGAGCTTGACGCGGTTGTTATAAGCCACGCACACCTAGACCACTGCGGCTTCCTACCATTCCTGTACAAGTACGGCTACGATGGACCCACCTACTGTTCAGTTCCAACCTTAAGCCTCATGACCCTTCTCCAACTCGACTACCTCGATGTATTGACGAAGCAGGGTATGCCGCTCCCATACGACCAGAGGGATATACGTGAGGAGGTCCTGCACACCATAACCCTACGCTACGATGTTGTAACCGATATAGCGCCGGATATCAGGCTCACACTCCACAACGCCGGCCACATACTCGGCTCATCGGTTATCCACCTACACATAGGTGAGGGTGTACACAACATAGTCTACACGGGGGACTACAAGTACGCCAAGACTATGCTCCTCGAGGCTGCCGCAACCGAGTTCCCGAGGGTTGAGACGATAATAACCGAGAGCACCTACGGGGCGCCTGAGGATATAATGCCCTCCAGACGTGAGGCAGAGAGGAAGCTCGTCTCCCTGATAAACATGGCTCTAGAACGGGGTGGGAAGGTTCTCATACCATCCCCGGCGGTCGGTAGGGCCCAGGAGATAATGCTCGTCATAGACGACTACATGAGGAAGGGCCTGTTAAAGGAGGCTCCGGTCTTCATAGAGGGCATGATCTCCGATGCAACCGCCATACATACGGCCTACCCGGAATACCTCTCGAGGGAGGTTAGGAACAGCATACTATACGAGGGTGTGAACCCGTTCCAGTCTGAGTACTTCACGATAGTTGAGCATCCAAGCGCTAGGGAGGATATAATTGAGGGTGGGGAGTGCATAATAATAGCCACAGCCGGAATGCTTGAGGGAGGCCCGATAATAGACTACTTCAAGCATCTGGCATCAGATAAGCGGAACTTGATGATCTTCGTGAGCTACCAGATCGAGGGAACCCTCGGGAGGAGGGTTCAGAAGGGCTTGAAGGAGGTCCCGATGATGAACAACGAGGGGAAGATAGAGATAATCAAGATAAACATGGATGTCGCCACGGTTGAGGGCTTCTCGGGCCACTCAGATAGGAGGCAGATAATAAACTACATACGGAAGGTCTCACCAAAACCCGAGAACATAATAGTATGCCACGGTGAAAGGGCAAAATGCGCAAGCATAGCATCGGTCTTCGAGAAGAGGTATAAGGTAAACACGAGGGTACCGGACCTTATGGAGACCATCAGGCTGCTGTAGATGCAGCCCCCTCAGGAGCCTTCTCACGCCAGATCCTAACAAAGGCGGGTGTGATAACTATTCTCTCCTCGCCAAGCCTGGCGATATCTCCCCCGATCAACTCAGTGAACTCGCAGAGTTCACTGACGGCCCGTTTAACATCATCAATGCTCTTCTGAGCGAGGGGGCTAACCTTAACTATGAGGATGTTACCGGATTTAAGCTCCCTCTTAATCGTGTCGACGTCGTCGAGAACTCGGAGGGGTATGGCCTTCAAGTAGACCTTTCCCGGAATCGTTGAGAGAACCTCGGCCTCCTTGGGCTTCCCAGTCCTCTTGAACATGCTTATTATTCTCTCGATCGTCTTGCCCAAATTTACATCCGACAAAGATCACCCTCTCCAACCAAATATATTTAACTATCCATTATTTAAAAATAAGCATTTCCTAACGGCGGTTAACGTCCCTCTTTGACGGCTGCACCTCAAGAGCCGGGTGTTTACGGATTCCACCGGTTGTTAAGCCCCATGCGTAGGCTCCGATGACTATGGGGTTGACTAGAACGGCCGTGGCTATGAGGGCGGAGTATAAGGCTAGGGATATGTAACCTGAGTTCAGGAGGATGAACTGGACTATCAAGCTTGTGCTGAACCTTACGGTTAAACCCAAACCCAGCAGCAG
>QMYL01000149.1 GCA_003662645.1 Candidatus Bathyarchaeota archaeon | reverse complement strand
AGGTTTCTCGGCTTGTCCACATCGCACCCCCTCTCAACGGCAATATAATATGCCAGAAGCTGCAGGGGGACAACGTATACTATGGGTGAGAAGACTTCGGGTATATCACCCGCAACCTCTATATAATCATCAGCCAAGTCCTTAATCTCCTCATCTCCCTCCTCTATGACCGCTATCACCGTTGCACCCCTAGCCTTCATCTCCATGATATTCCCGATGATGGTCTTGTGGGTTCCATCCTTTGGGCATATGAAGACTACGGGGATACCCGGCTCGATTAGGCTTATCGGTCCATGCTTGCTCTCTCCAGCTGGGTATGCTATGGCCGGTATGTAGGCGATCTCTAATAGTTTGAGCTTACCCTCCATGGCTGTAGCTGAACTAATCCCCCTACCGAGAAAGAAGAAGAAGGGACAATCCTTATATTTTCTCGCTATCTCCTTTATCTTCTCCTCATTCCTCTCTATAGTTCTCTCAACTATATCCGGTATCTCCTTCAATTTCGCTTCAAGTTCCTCTATCTGACGATGGGAGAGCTTACCTCTAAGCTTAGCGACCCTCAAAGCCAGTTGGGCAAGTACTGAGAGCTGAGAGGTGAATGTCTTTGTCGCAGCGACGCCAATCTCCGGACCCGATTGTTGGCATATGTAGACCCTTGAGACCCTTGTTAGGGTTGACCCGATGACGTTGGTCAATCCCAGAATTGTGGCTGCCCTATTCCTCGCATATTCGACGGCGGCTAATGTGTCAGCGGTCTCACCGGACTGGCTTACGGCCAAGATTGTGCTGTTTATGTTTACCGCCATACCCTCCTGTTCCACAAACTCTGATGCTATAACTGGATGGGCCGCTAAGAACGCCAGCTTCGAGAACATGTATGAGGCTGCTAGGCAGGCGTGGTATGATGTTCCGCAAGCTACAAGGAAGACCTCGCCAGCTCTATCGAGGAAGGTCGCCATTAGATCCAGATACTGTTACTGAAGTCTTAGCGTGTTTCTTAGGCATATAGGTTGTTCATGTATCTCCTTCAGCATAAAATGGGGGTATCCCCCTTTCTCAGCCATTTCAGGGGTCCATGGTATCACATCAGGCTTCCTAGTTACGGGTCTCCATTCATCTATGTTCCATATCTCATACCCATTGGATGTGAGCACTACCATCTCCCCATCCTCGATCACCACAACTCTATTCGTCAATGGAAGGAAGGCGGGGATGTCGGAGGCGCAATACATCGCATCATCAGATACGCCGATGATCAGAGGGCTTTCCCTCTTGGCACAAAGTATCTTGTCCGGTTCCAGCGTTGATATGATCGCTATGGCATAAGAGCCTTCAAGTCTCTTCAAGGCCTCACGGACGGCCTCGATCATGGAGAGGCCCTTCTTGAGGTTCTCCTCTATCAGGTGTGGTATAACCTCGGTATCGGTCTTCGATACGAACCGGTGGCCAAGCTCTTCCAGTTCCCTCTTCAACTCAGCGAAGTTCTCTATTATACCATTATGAACCACAGCTATCCTTTCCCCACAATCTAGATGGGGATGGGCGTTCACTTGGTAGGGTGCCCCGTGAGTTGCCCATCTGGTATGCCCGATGCCGATTCTTCCAGGGAGATCGTCCAAGTTGTGAAGTCTATGAACATCATCGATCTTACCCTTATCCTTTTTTACGTATAATCTCCCCTCGTATACAGTCGCTTCCCCCACCGAGTCGTACCCTCTATACTCAAGTCTCTTCAAAGCTGCGTGAATTATCGGAGCTACATTACCAGTTTTGGATGCGCAACCAAATATGCCACACATAAGGGGCCACCCATATATCGGATTATGACTTCAGCTGTTTCCAGATAAGCTGGTGAAATAAAGGCTTCCATTCATGTTATAAACTTTTTCTATATTTTTATGTTAACCCTCATTTTTTAATGAAAACTCATTAATCCGTAAGACGTACAATCGACTTTGCATCAATATTTATTAGATTAGGTGGTGAATACGTATTCTTTGAGGAGGGGGGAGTTTGAATCACCTCGAGAGGTTCCACCGCGTCTTCGAGTTCAAGGAGGTTGATAGGGTTCCGGATTATGAGTTCGGCTTCTGGAAGGAGACTATCGATAGGTGGCATAGGGAGGGCCTACCCTTAAAGTATAAGACCAATAGGGATATCGAGCTCTACTTGGGGCTTGAGGGTTGGGATTGCATAGAGATGTTGCCTGTCAGGACAGGCCTGTGGCCGACCCTACCTAGCAGGGTGATCAAAGAGGAGGGTGACAGATGCATAGTGGATGATGGGATGGGTGGGATATACATATCCACGAAGAACACATCATCGCCGCCTCATTATATTAGGCATCCGATAAGGAGCAGGGATGACTGGGAGAGGTTGAGGCCCTTCTTCGACCCAGACACGCCTGGACGCTTCCCACTCAACTGGGATGAGATAGCTGAGAGCTATAGGGAGAGGGATTACCCGCTCGGGATATTCGTTGGAAGCCTCTATGGGTGGCTCAGGAACTGGATGGGCGTTAAGGGCATATCAATAGCCTTCTATAGGGATCCGGACTGGGTGGCTGAGATGATGGACACCCTGGTCGACCTGTGGATTAAGGTTATACGGAGGGCCCTCCATTCGGTTAGGGTTGACTTCAGCATGTGGTGGGAGGATATGTGCTACATTAAGGGCCCATTACTATCCGTCCGTCACTTCGAGGAGTTCATGGTCCCGAGGTACCGGAAGGTCACTAGGGTCCTAGAGGAGTATGGGGTTAAGATAAACATACTCGATTCAGACGGCAATATAACGATGCTCGTCCCAGGATGGCTCAAGGGAGGGATAAACTGCATGTTCCCAGTTGAGTCTAGGTGCACCGACATATATAAGTTGAGGGAGAAGTTTGGGCGTAGGGTGTTGTTGATGGGTGGAGTGGATAAAAGGGCCCTTATAGCCGGGGGTAAGGCGATCGACAGGGAGCTTGAGAGGCTCACACCCTTACTGGAGGAAGGTGGCTACATACCGATGGTCGACCACAGGTGCCCACCGGAGGTCTCATACAAGACATACCTATACTACCTCAAGAGGAAGAGGGAGTGGATAGGCAGGAAGGACTTGACCCTCTCTCGGGTTACGAGTTATTGAAGGAGCCAAACAGATATGAAGGTGAAATTTTGGAAGATGCATGGACTTGGAAACGACTTCATCGTCATCGATAACCGCCACCTGAGGTTGGAGGAGAACTGGGAACCAGGCGAGATCTCAAAGAGGCTCTGTAAGCGTAGGTTCTCCATAGGGGCTGATGGTGTGCTCTTAGTATGCGAACCGGCTGAGGGTGACGCTGATGTGAGGATGAGAGTCCTAAACCCGGATGGGAGCGAGGCGGAGATGTGCGGCAATGGGATAAGATGCTTCGCCAAATACTGTTACGAGAATGACATAGTTAAGAGGAGCCATATCAGGGTTGAGACCCTGGCTGGGGTGAAGGATGTGTGGCTGAGAATTGAGGGTGGGGAAGTCGTATCGGTTAGGGTCGATATGGGCAGGCCCATACTGGAGAGGAGGCTAATCCCGATGCTTGGGGAGGGAAGATGCATAGATGAAGAGTTGAAGGTTGGAGGCGAAACCTTTAGGGTTACATGTCTATCCCTTGGGAACCCACACTGTGTGATCTTCGTCGATGACCTGGGGAAGGTTGAGGTTGCGGAGGTTGGACCGAAGATCGAATATCACAAGCTCTTCCCGAAGGGCGTAAATGTAGAGTT
>QMYL01000148.1 GCA_003662645.1 Candidatus Bathyarchaeota archaeon | reverse complement strand
TAGAACGGCCGTGGCTATGAGGGCGGAGTATAAGGCTAGGGATATGTAACCTGAGTTCAGGAGGATGAACTGGACTATCAAGCTTGTGCTGAACCTTACGGTTAAACCCAAACCCAGCAGCAGCGCACACCTATCCCCAAGGGACCTATGGAAGAGGAGGAATGAAGCTAGAAGCTTCGAGCCGGTGGTGACCATGGATATAAGCAGGGTTTTGTTGTATGGAATCGCTACAAAATGGATAAGGCTACAGATTACTTGAAGCCTTGAAGATATTCAGCCTCGGCCTCAAACATCTCCTCGACCATGCGCCTCGTCTCGCTGATGGAGAGTATCGAGGTCGTGAGGGGGTCTAGAAGCAAGGCTTGGAAGGCCAACTCCTTATCCCTGTTCACAGCCGCCCTCATACCGAGCTCCTGGACGTTGACGTTCGTTCTGTTCAGGGCTGCACATTGGGGCGGCAGGTCGCCGACGTAGCATGGGTGTATGCCGTTCCCGTCGACGAGGCATGGAACCTCCACGCAGCACCCTTGGGGTAGGTTCGTTATCAACCCTGTGTTCTTGACGTTACCGTTTATCCTCCCGTGGGTGTCGGTCTCTATGCAGTGGATTATGTAGGAGCAGTACTCACCGCTTCTCCGGATGGGGATCTTCTCCTCACTCTTAAGGAGGGTCTCTATCTGCTCATCACTCCTAGCCCTCCAGACATCCATGAGCTGTAATCTCTCAGCGGCAGTCCTAACCCTAAACTTCCTGATGAGCTCCATCCTCTTCCGGAGGTATGGAACGTACTCCGAAAGGTGCTGGCTCGACTCGGTGATGAAGTAGCCGAAGGCCTTGAAGAGCTCTATCCTGACGAGGTCGGACTCAGCCCACTCGGGGATTAAGCCAGCCTCAACATCAACCTCATCAAACCTCTTGCGGAGGAGCGGATAGGCATCCTCACCCTTCCACTTAAACTCGAGGAACCAGGCCATGTGGTTTATACCGGCGACCCAGTAGGATACCTCCTCCGGTGGGGCCCCTATATACCTAGCGAGCTGGCGAGCGGTCCCCTGGACGCTGTGGCAGAGCCCCACATTCTTTACATCGCTATAGTCGTTCACGGCCCAGCATATCATGGCCATGGGGTTTGTGTAGTTCATGAGTAGGGCGTCTGGACAGAGCCTCTCCATCTCATGGCATATATCCAATATGACCGGTATATGCTTGAGGCCGTAGAATACTCCTCCAGGGCCTAGTGTGTCACCTACGGCCTGCTCTATTCCGTACTTGGCGGGTATCTCCAGGTCTAGCCTTGTGGCCTCCATCCCCCCAACCCTTATCGAGATCACCACGTAATCCGCATCCCTCAGGGCCTCCTTCCTGTCGGTTGTGGCCTCGATCTTCGTCTTGAAGTTATATTGATCGACTATCTTCTTTGCCAGTTGGGCGGTTAGGTTCAGCCTCTCAGGGTCTATATCCATCAGTGTGATTGTGCTGTCCCTCAGCTCCGGGTAGGATAAGAAGTCTACGATGAGGTTCTTGGCGAAGACGTGGCTTCCAGCCCCTATCATCACGATCTTTACCATAGAATGCCTCCCTAATCGAGAATAACAACCCTAACCCTAGAGATAAGCTTTTCCCAGCAGCGTCGGCTACGCTGCGAGGATTAAGTATTTAGGCACGATTGATCATATAGAGGTTGAACCTAACAGGAGACGGGGTCTATGCTTCCAAGGTACGAGGAGATGTTGGAGAGGGCCTATGAGCTACTGCCATCGGAGAGGTCTAAACATGAGAGGTTCGAGGTTCCAGCGCCCCTATGCTCGGTCTTCGGCTCGAAGACCGTACTCCACAACTTCATGGAGATATGCAGGGCTCTAAACAGGGATCCACTCCACTTCCTGAGGTTCCTCTCGAAGGAGATGGCTGCAGCCGGAACGATAGATGGGGCGAGAGCTATATTCCAAGGGAGGTTCGATGAGGAAACGTTCAAGAGGCTCCTAGACAGGTATATCAGGGACTTCGTCATCTGTCCGGTCTGTAAGAGGCCTGACACGAGGATAGTTAAGGAGAAGAGGCTCCACTTCATGATATGTGAAGCTTGTGGGGCCAGGTCTCCCGTCAGATCCGTCTAGAAGTGTCGGTGTTGTATGTCTACGTCAACATGTGGCGTTGGGGTAGGCACGTACTGCTCGCGATATGCGACGCCGAGCTTCTAGGGAAGACCTTGAGGGACGGCGACGTCGTATTCAAGGTTCAGGAGGAGTTCTATAAGGGGGTTAAGGTAAGCGTGGATGAGGCGGTTGAGTTGATAAAGCAATCTACGATAGTGAACATGGTTGGAGATAGGATAGTCAAGAGGGCGATAGAGAGGGGGTTCGTCCACCCCGAGGCCGTTTTGAAGATATCAGGCATACCCCACGCGCAGATAGTGAAGATGTAACTTTTAGAAGACTAGGTCAAATAGGGAATTAAATAACTAAACTACCTGAGAATTAAGAGGGTTCAATCCCATGGTTTTGGAGGGTTAATCCTTTATCGCCTCGAGTATGCTTATCACATTCCAGAGTTTAACCCGCGTGTAAGGCGGCATGTTTGGGTCCTGCAGTATCTCGTCTAGGATAGATATGGCGTTTGACGACCTCACACCCATCGTGTACTCGGTGTTCTGTAGGGCGTCCATGGACTCCTTGGCAGCCCGCCTAATATTCCGCGGCGTTGTTGTATCCTCCGAGACCTGACCCAGGATCATTAGAGCCTGTTTTATCCTCTCCTCATACTCCTTTAGCTTCTTCTTACTAACCATACTACATCCTCTCCTAGACATCCAAGAATAACTTGTCAACCGACTTAATCTTTTATTATTATGGAGGCTGACACTTTTATATTGTTTGCGAAGCCGGGCTGGCGTCTACTTCCCGCCTCCCTCATGGGCTTCTCCCAAACCTTCAAGGCGCCCGATAGGTTTAAACTCCACAAACACTCGAGGAAACATACGTAGCCATCGTCCTCTCGTGGACTATCTCTTAAATCTCATCCGGGAATAGCTCCTTATACCGTAACCTGCGTCTCATGGGGTTCATATCCAGCTTACTCTATGAGGTTAACCCTCAATTTATAAGGGGTTGACCTCTTAATAGGTTCAACTGTTCATGGTAGGAGGGATGGGGAGGAGAACAGAGGGGAAGTGACCGATATCTGCTTGATCTTTGAGGTTCACCAACCCTTGAGGTTGAACCGTAACTTCCACATCGACCTACTCCTCAGACGGGACGCAACTAAGGATGAATTACTCAACCTATACTTTGACAACGGTATGAATAAGGATATACTGAACCGCGTAGCCGAGAAGTGCTACTTCCCAGCTAACAAGATCATACTCGAAGAGATAGAGAGGTTCAAGGGAACCGGTAAGGAGTTTAAGGTCTCCTTCAGCCTCTCAGGGGTCTTCATAGAGCAGTGTAGGATGTGGAGGCCCGAGATCCTGGAATCCTTCAGCCAACTCGTTGAGACTGGATGCGTCGAGCTGCTAGGTCAGACATACTACCACTCGCTATCCAGCCTATACGATCCAGACTGGTCCGAGTTCATAGCCGAGGTTGAGATGCACAGGGAAGCCATGAGGGGGCTCTTCAATTACTCGCCAAGGGTCTTCGAGAATACGGAATGCCTCTACAACAACTCCATAGCCAAGGCTATAGAGAGGGTCGGATACGAAGCCACGATAACCGAGGGTTTGAGACGGTTCCTAGGGTGGAGAAGCCCCAACTACGTATATAG
>QMYL01000147.1 GCA_003662645.1 Candidatus Bathyarchaeota archaeon | reverse complement strand
TCCGACTGGGTGAACTCCCACTCTATGTTCGGTATTCCGACGCCGAGGTTGTTGCCCGTATTCTCGTTTGTGAAGGGGTTCACAGCGTTTGGGCGGAGCGGCACCTCGGTTGTAGCCTCCTTGACGGCTCTTCTCAGGGCCTCCTCAACCCTGTGCAGCTTCGTCGGGTAGAACCCGGCCCTTATGTAGAAGTTTATCGTCCCCGTGTCTTGGCAGATGGGTCTACCGGTCTCCTCGGCCAGCTCGGCGTTCTTAATGATCGCCTCGAGCTGCGCCCTCCCTAGGGGACTCCTCTCCCTGCGGTGGGCCTCTTTGAGGGCCTCCTTAACGTCGGGTGGTAGGGTTGTGACCGCATACATTAGAAGCCTCTTCGCAACGTCGGTTATGAGACCTTCGAACTCCACCATGCTCCTCTCCTTTGGAGGCGTGACAACCGCTTGGAGGTGGCAAACACCACCATTTTATGGTTCGTCTAATTTAAATACTCTAACTCTTCTAATAATCTTAGTGAAACTTAAATGGTTAAATGAGGTTTGTTGGAGAGATAGCGTTGACCGTGAGAGAGACCCAGACCAAGGCGAAGTACCTGTACATCGAGGATATACCCGGAGTGGGGCCGTCGACGGCTAGGAAGCTACGTGAACTGGGCTTCAACACGATAGAAGCGTTAGCGATGGCCACGGTGAGGGAATTGGAGCAGGCTGGGATTAGCGAGAAGAAGGCCCTCGAGATAATAAACGCGGCGAGGTCTTC
Organism: Candidatus Bathyarchaeota archaeon; assembly: GCA_003662645.1. GTDB lineage: Archaea > Thermoproteota > Bathyarchaeia > Bathyarchaeales > B26-1 > B17-G17. The sequence continues at coordinate 3,020 of QMYL01000147.1, read as the reverse complement.
GATATCGCTCTCATTCATCAGGGCAGATGAGCTGTTGAGGATGAGGCAGAACATCCTCAGGTTGACAACCGGCAGTAAGAAGCTTGACGCGCTCCTGGGTGGGGGGCTCGAGACCCAAACCATAACCGAGTTCTACGGTGAATACGGCTCCGGGAAGAGCCAGATAGCGCACCAACTCTGCGTGAACGTGCAGCTTCCACCGGAGAGGGGAGGGCTCAACGGGGGAGCCCTATACATAGACACCGAGAACACCTTCAGAACGGAGCGGATAGTCCAGATGGCAAAGCATCTAGGCCTAGACCCAGATGAGGTCGTCAAGAATATAATCCTAGCGGAGGCTTACACATCCGACCACCAGATGTTCCTACTTGAGAACTCGGACAAGATAATAAAGGAGAATAACATACGCCTCATAATCATAGACTCCCTAACGGCCCACTTCAGGAGCGAATACCTCGGCAGGGAGAGCCTAGCGGAGAGGCAGCAGAAGATAAACAAACACATGCACAAGCTGATAAGGTTGGCTAGGGCCTTCAACGCCGTAGCATGCGTGACGAACCAGGTTATGGCGAGCCCGAACGTCTTCTTTGGGGAGCCGATACGCCCGATAGGTGGGCATGTGGTGGCCCATACGAGCCATACGAGGATCTTCCTCCGGAAGGCTGCACGTGGACCTATAAGGATAGCCCGCCTCGTCTCCAGCCCGTATCTCCCCGAGGGGGAGGCTGTCTTTAAGATAACTGAGAACGGAATCGAGGATGTCGAAGAGGAAGAGAGAGTCAGATAGGATACGTCCACCTCCAAACCTTGTGAGGAGGTTCTTCAATCTCGTCTTGAATAGGCAGTTCGCAGAGGCGGAGCGGACCCTCGGCAAGATTAGGAAGCGGTTGGATAGGGTTGAGTGGGGTAGGGGATACACTCAAGCCTTGAACGGTATGATCCTAACTCAGAGGTCGAACAGCGACAGGTACGCGTTCCTCTCGAACCTAGACCTGGAAGATGTGGAGATGCTTGAGAGGAGTAATAAGGAGTTCATCAGGCATTCGGAGGATGTGTTGCACACCGATTATGATAGGGGCTTCTTCTCGGCTTGGGTGGACTTTACAAGCCTACTGTTGAGGAGGGCCGGTAGGAGGAGGGCAACCTCAGATTAGGAGAATCTGATGATCGTGTATAAAAGCGCCCAGACGAAGACGAAGGTTATGATGTAGATTCCTATTCCGGTCTTCGTCACATCGGAGGGGTTCTCAACCTTATCTATGAAGAGCTGCTTCAACACCTTATCGGAGACTATGTAGGTTATGAACCCGATCATCGCCCCGGTGATTATGTTGTTGACTCCTAGGAGGATGCATATAAACGCCGCTAGAACCCCTAAACAGAGCTTTATCCAGTAGATGAGGCTCAACGGCTCCAATCCAACCCCTCGATACACGGATAGTTCCTCAACGCGCCCTCTCCTCTTTACCGTAATACGCCGTCCACTTGAACTTCCTGGAGTCCCTCTTCAATTTCAGGGCGCTCTTCCTACACTTGCTCGAGCAGAACCACAATATTGAACCGTCGTTCCTCACGTACATGATCCCGGTTCCAGGCGGGAACTCGTATCCGCAGAACGAACAGCGCCTCGGTCTAGGCATTGGTGTAATCCTACCCTTTCCAGTCTATACTCTTCTAAATTTTGGAGGAGTCAAATATTAACCTTTTCAATAAATTCAGCCGTTCAATACGGAGACGCTTGAAGCATTTACTTTATCTTCCTGGCTTCCCTCTCGGTCTCCCTCAACATGAGTATATCATCGATCCTTACCGGTCCCTTAACGTTCCTCGTTATTATGCGACCCTTATCCGGACCCTCAAGTATCCTAACCCTAACCTGGGTTATCTCACCAGTCGCCCCGGTCCTGCCTATTATCTGTATAACCTGCGCCGGGGTGAGGGTCTCCTCACTCAACCTCACTCACCCTTCCTTATCCTCTCAACCCGGGCGATTATCTCCCTCATCAAGTCCTCAGCCTCACCCGGCTCGATTATGCAGACTGAGGCTGAGGGGACGTCTATACCCGAGGCTGAGCCTAGCTTTGCTTTACTTGGGACGAATACGTAGGGTATCTTCCTCTCATCACAGAGCAACGGTAGGTGTGCAACAACCTCAGGTGGGTCTACATCCTCGGCTACGACCACCAGTTTGGCCTGTCCCCTCTCCACGGCCTTCGTGGTCTCATTTGTGCCCTTACGTATCCTACCCGTTCTTGCCGCTATCTGGACGGCCTCGTAGGCTGCGTCCGAGACCTCCTTCGGGACCTCAAACTTGACGTAAAACGGCTTGGACATATCAACCACCGTAACTTCATCAACTCACGTTTCAGTTAAATCGCATAGTAACTATTGAAATATCCCTATATATTTTACGGTTAAAAACTCCCTTGGGTTTATGGAGAGTCGATAAAGCTCGAACCTTGATAACTGGGGGAGAGCTGAAGGGATAGGCTACGACGTATCCTCTCATCGGAGACCGTAGATAGGCACGTTAGGGCGGCGAAGGAAGGCGATTACAAGCCTGCGGTCTTGGGTTTACCACGGGTTTTATCAGCCTCTGAGCATCTGCTCGGCCTCGATCTTCCCTACCCTTATAACTTTAAATGACGCAGCCAACACCTAGAGTAATTCTAAGCATACACATATAAAACCGTAGGTTTTCATCTAGAATAAACTGGAAAAGTTATTTTACATGCAAAAACTTCATATAGTTGAAAAAAGAAAAATAAGAATGATAAAAGAAGATGGTTTAAACCCCTACCTTGAAAATGTAGGTTAAGAAGTTTGGGATGATCGATATGGCCCGTGAAGGTGAACTTTCCGTAGCCGCTATGCACAGAATATGCAAGAAGGCTGGAGCTGAGAGGGTTAGCAAATCGGCAGCGAGGGAGCTTGCGAGGATACTGGAGGAGGTCGGGGTAAGGATAGCTAAGGAGGCCCTAGACTACACAACACACGCTGGGAGAAAGACGATAAAGGGT
>QMYL01000146.1 GCA_003662645.1 Candidatus Bathyarchaeota archaeon | reverse complement strand
TGGTGATAATCAAATAAAGGGCTCCGGATAGTGGAAACTGATAGGTGTCTCCGCCCTCCAAGAGCGTGGGGGTAACCCCTAAAAGCAGAACCCCACCTTATTTTTTAATGTTATAGATGCCCAGTGAAAAGTCATGGAGAAGTATAAAGCTGAATTAGCTGTTGTAGGCGGTGGACCTTCAGGTTTGATAGCCGCAAGAGAGGCGGCCTCAAGGGGTAGAGAGGTAATCCTCCTAGAGGAACATCGTGAGATCGGGTTTCCATGCCATTGTGCAGGCCTCCTAAGCATAAAAGGTCTAGCTGAACTCGGCATACCGTTAAGGGAAGATTTTGTACGGAATATTGTTAAGGGGGCCAGTTTCTTCTCCCCTTCCGGTCTCTCCTTCACAGTTGAAAGGGACGAGCCTGTGGCTGCGGTTGTTGAGAGAGGGCTTCTCGATAAGTTCCTTGCAGAGGAGGCATCTAGAACGGGTGTTGAGATAACATTAAACTCCAAGGTTAAGCGTCTACGGAGGGATCATGGGAGTGTATCAATAATTGGCGAAGGATTTAAGGCTGAAGTGGACCTTGTGATAGATGCTGAGGGCATATCGCAGAAACTCATCAGGGGGGTTGGTTTACAGCCATCACCGGAGAGATGCAAACTCCCAGCCATGCAACTTGACCTAGCAGGAGTCACCTTAGACCCAGACTACGTTGAGATACATGTTGGCAGTAAGTTCGCACCAGGGTTCTTCGCCTGGGTGATACCGTTAGGCGATGGAGAGGCGAGGGTCGGCTTAGCCTGTAAAAGGGGTAAAGGCAAGGTTAAAGATAGACTTGAACGCTTTTTAAGGGAGAGGTTCGGTGATTCTACTAAGCCAATTGAGGGCTCTAACCGCTCAGGGTTGATAACCACATGCGGACCGATCGCCAAGACCTACACCGCCAACCTACTTGTGGTTGGCGACGCAGCTGGACATGTGAAGCCCCTAACGGGTGGAGGAGTGATCCCTGGGGGCCTATGCGCCTCAATAGCTGGGAGAGTCGCGGCTGAAGCGGTTGAGGCTGGGGATTTCAGTGAGACCTTCTTGGGTAGGTATGAGGAGATCTGGAGGCGAAGGTTCTGGAGTGAGTTCAAGGTTACACGTCTGGTGAGGAGTGTGGCAGATAGGTTATCGGATAAGTCTATAGATAGGATTTTTAAGGCCGTTATAGAGGGTGGGGTCTATAGGGAGATATCTGCCTGGGGGGATATGGACTTCCATGGGAGGAGCATAATTAAATTGTTGGGGAATACGGATTTCTGGAGGGCTCTCCCCTCAACTCTTGGTGGTCTCGCTAGGAGCCTATTGACGATTATGGGTAAAACCGGACTAGAGACTTAAAAAAATGGGGATGGAAAAGCGTATAAACTTTAAGCTCACTCTTTACTTCTGGATGATACATTCTGGATGAGATAGGCGTAGGATAAGATGAGAAGAGATGAGGGTTATAGCTGACCTCCACATACACAGCAAGTACAGCCGCGCCACAAGTAGGAGTATGGATATAGAGAACATAACACGCTTCGCCCAGATTAAAGGCTTAAACTTGGTCGGGACGGGAGACTTCACTCACCCAGCATGGTTTAAGGAGTTAAGGAAAAACTTAACCGAGGAGCCTGGGACAGGCCTATACAGACCAGCCGAAAAGCCTGATTCAAGGGTGAGATACATGATCACCGGCGAGGTCTCAACGATCTTCAATCATGAAAGTTCAGTTAAGAAGATACACCATCTCATACTCACACCCAGCTTAGAAACCGCAAACCAGATAAGCGACCGCCTAGCGGAATACGGCGATTTAACCATAGATGGAAGGCCAACCCTAAACATGACAGCCCCTCAGCTCGTTGAGGAAGTTATGGAGGTCTCATCCGACAACGTCGTTATACCAGCCCATGCATGGACACCATGGTTCAGTCTCTTCGGAGCCTTCAGCGGCTTCGACCGAATCGAAGACTGCTACCAAGACATGACAAAATGTATACCAGCAATCGAAACGGGCTTATCATCGGATCCACCTATGAACTGGCGTCTCAGCACCCTAGACCGCTTCACCCTGGTATCCAACAGTGACTCCCACTCATGCTGGCCTTGGAGGATTGGAAGGGAAGCCAACGTCTTTGATCTGAAAGAGTTGACTTACTGGAGTGTTGTGGATGCTATTAGGGCTAAAGATCCAAGTAGGTTTAGGTATACCATTGAGACCGATCCAGCTTATGGGAAGTATCACTGGACTGGTCATAGGGCTTGCGGGATCTCCCTGCCTCCTAGGGAAGCGATCAAGCTTGGGAATACCTGTCCAGTCTGCCATAAGAGATTAACTAAGGGCGTTGAGCAGAGGGTTGAGGAGCTCGCCGATAGACCAGTAGGTTATAGACCAGAGAATGTTCCAGGTTATATTCACTTACTTCCCCTATCTGAAATCATATCAACTGTTATTGGGGCGTCGAGTCCAAACCAGAGGAGGGTATGGAATTTATATGATGCCTTAATATCGAGGTTTGGTAATGAATATAAGGTTTTGATAGATGCCCAATTCGATGAGCTGGCTGAGGTTGCTGGGGTGAATATTGCCGAAGCCATAATACGGGTTAGGAATGGTCAAGTTAAGGTTATACCTGGATATGATGGAGTTTATGGTCGGATCGTAATATTTGAAGAGCCTCATAGGGAATTGGGGGCTCCTAAATTTAAGGCTAAGAAGCCCAAGCAGAGGACTCTGGCAGACTTCGTGTAGTTGATGGGATATGTTAAAGCGTAAACGTATAATCTTCCTAACAGGCCGTCCAGGTATCGGTAAGACTTCAGTTCTTATGAAAGCTGTAGATGAATTGAGGAAGGCTGGATATAGAGTTGGCGGAATGATAAGCTGCGAAGTTAGGGAGAAGGGTTCAAGGGTAGGTTTCAAGGTAATAAACCTACTGACTGGCTGTGAAGGTTGGCTGGCTCATGTAAACCAGCCTAAGGGGCCTAAAGTTAGTAAGTATCGAGTTAAACTGGAGGATCTTGAAACTATCGGGGCTGGTTCAATAAGAGATGCGATACAGACAGCCGATATCATCGTTATAGATGAGGTTGGCCCAATGGAACTCTTCTCTGAAGCCTTTAAGGAAGCTGTTAAGGAAGCCATAGAAAGCGATAAGCCAGTTATAGGCACGATTCATTATAGGGCTAGAGATCCACTAATCGATGCGATAAGGAACCGTGATGATGCTGAAGTGGTGACAGTTACCCTAATGAACAGGGATCGTCTTTACAAGACTATAGTCGAGAAGATCCTTAAGTGAAGACTCTAGAAGACTCTAAAGTTCACCTCATCCAGTCATCTCCTCCAGCAGTTTTAGGCTTTGGAGTAACGCTCTAGGGATGTGGAATGCCCCCTTCCACATCGCACCCTTTAATGGAGTCGAGACCGTTCCATCTCGATGAAGATACCCAAACCACTCTCCATACTCCGGATCTGGAAAGTGATTAAATGTCCATTCATGAAGTTTCTCATACCATACTAGATACCTCTCATCCCCAGTCAAGTGGTGGGCTAGGAGCAGGGCATATAAGGCTTCGGTGTGAGGCCACCAGAGCTTCATATCCCACTCTAACCTTGTTGGAGGTTTACCTTCAACATCAACGAAGTAGTAGAGGCCGCCATACATCTTGTCCCACCCTATCCTTAATGCCCAATCTATAATCTCTAAGCCTGCGTCAATCAACCTCTGGTCTTTTCGGTATATACCCTCATGCATCAAGAACCATGC
>QMYL01000145.1 GCA_003662645.1 Candidatus Bathyarchaeota archaeon | reverse complement strand
GGTGTTAAGCCGAAAGCCGATATACGGGAGATCAGAGACGAGAGGCTTGATGAGGGGATTTCTTGGGCTGGGAAAGTGCTGGGGAGATATTATGGCAGAGACCTATTCTTCACAACATTTACAAAAATACTCTCGGTGGCGACAAGATACAGTAAACTAACAGATATGATGGGTGAACTTGACGCCCGAAGGCTTGTTAGGGAATATATTACACCCCTAACTGGCAGGGCTCTTGTCTCCGCCATCGGCGGAGAGCCATCAGAGGTCATAATCACTGATCCATTAGCCCAGTTTTATCTTCTAATCAAAATTCTCTTTGCGGTTAGAGAAGAAGGGAGTGGAACTCAGAGAAGGAAGGTTTTGGGGTCGAATGATATTGTATTGCTGACGCTAGCTACAGGCATGGATAGAAATAGTCCTATAGAATCAAAAATTCTCGAGAAGCCCCAGACCCGGTCTGGGGAGTACATGGTCCTCGAACCAGTAAGTGATAAAGCCTCTGATCTTGAGAAACTTCTTAGGAGGAGAGGTGTGGATCCCGTGAAGCTTGAAGTTGAGGAAAGAGCAGCCTCAGCTGTAGATCTACTCCACATGATGGAGTATGTCGCAAAGAGCAGGGCGAATCCCCAGCCAGCCCTAGAGGAGCTTAAAGCTAAGCGTCCAAGCGAGTACTCCACAGCCATCGCCCTAGCAAGAGCCTTAATAAGAGCCTTGCCAGAGGGAGATGTGGAGAAAGGGCTTTGTCGCACCCTACTATATACGCTGGGGGATGAAAAATGGGTTTGAAGGCGATTCTCCAACCAGTAAAAGGTGTCTTGGAAAGTCCGGAGCTAGACCAAGCCGTAGCACCCTCGCTCGGCAAGATATACCAATATCTCATGGGAAGATACCGTGTTGAGAGCCCTGTAGATAAAGCCCTGATGAAGGTGTACGCCCACCCCTCCAGCTTCTTCCACGAGACGTACATAACAGAGGGTATGAAGGAGATATTCGACGCGGTTCTATCAGCCTTGATAAAAGGTGAGGGAGGCGTCATCCTCCTACCCTCAGTCTTCGGAGGCGGTAAGACGCACTCTCTCCTAGCTTTAATCCACGGCCTCTTAAATCCAGCCGATATTGCAAGGGCAGAGCCTCCCGAAGAGGCTTACACTCTAAGCCGGAAGATATCGGAGGGAATAGGGGTACTGAAACGAGGAGAACTCATAGTGATAGATGGAGAGTTCGGAGGGCCTCTCGCGCCAAGCCCCATAGACCCCCTTAACACGGGAACCTACACCGTAAAGACCATTTGGGGTCTTATAGGCTACTTATTAGGTCGATACGAAGTGGTGAAGAGGTTTGATGAGAAGGAGGTAGCCCCCACACTTGGGGCTCTCATAAAGCTCTTTGAAGGTAAGAGGGTGCTGATCCTCGTAGATGAGATCGCAGAGTACATTCTGAGGCTTCCAAGAACGGCTCGTGAGAAGATCTGGGAGCAGATTCTACGCTTTCTAAAGGCTTTGCCGCAGGCTATTCAAGGAAAGAGGGTGGCATTCCTTTTAACCATACCAGTAAAGGTTGTTGGTCAAAAGGTGGAGGTTGAGAAGCTCTACGATGATATGGCTGATAAGCTTAAGAATCTATATGAAGTATTACGCCACCAGTACGTAGTCATACCACCGGTGAGGCTTGAAGATAGGAAGTCTCCTGAGGGGAGGATCCTTGAGGAGAATGAGGTTGTTAGGATCCTCAGAAAGAGAATCTTTGGAACAGCCTCGCCGACTCTGCCTCGCCGATACTTACTTCAGTTAAGGGGACACTATGAGAGAATCTACTCCGAAGGCATCTTCCCAGCGGATGCTAGGGATGTAGATGCGCTCCTAAAATACTATCCCTTTCACCCAACCTTTATAGACGTTATACTCCGCCATGTTGCCGAGCGTAATCCTGAGAGATATCAGAAGACAAGGTTCGCCCTATCCCTCTCGAGAAAGATTGTCAGGAGGCTCTGGAAAAGCCCTATAGACCCGGACTTCATCCATGTTTGGGCCATAGACCTAGAGGATCGAGACATCAGAAGAATCATGGATCCAGAGAGTGCATACACGACTTACATCACTAGGATGTTAAATGGATGCAACAGCCTCTCCGAACCGGAATTGGCGAGACTCATGGTTAAAACAGTATTTACCAGAACCTTCCTCTATGATGGATTACCCTTCTCGGAGAGGGTTTATCCGGATAAGAGGGAACTCTATTGGGCCCTTTATGATCAAGGGTTAAAAGTTGAACTAGCTAGGATGAGGGCGGCCGTCGAGGAAGTTATTGAAAAACCCGAAGTAGGCTACATAGTCGAACAGAATAACCTCGTCTTCTTCACACGCATTTTAATGATAGGAGAGCAGGTCAGGAGGACGGCGGCGGAGGTTTATGAGAGGGAGGAAAGCAGGATCCTCGAAAGGCTTAGGGAGATGGTGAGACAGAGGCTCACAGCCCCAAACGCAGATTACAAACCCTTCTCTAAAGATCGTACATTAATACTGACAGAGGAGGAGGTCGAGGGAGGCCTATTACCTGAAGAGAGTAATGTTCACCGAGTTATAATATATTTGGGCACGATAGAAAAACAAAAGGCAACTAATCTCGTACAGGGATATGGAAGCTATAACAATACGACCGTTCTCATAGATGTGCCGGAAGACGATGCCTCCCAAAGAAACTTCAGAGACCTAAAGAAGCGTACCGCGACCATAATAGCCTGCGACAGGCTCCAAAGCCAACTTGAACATATGTTCCCAGAGGAGGAAGTTAGAAACGTAAACCAAGCGATGCTGAGGAACATTAAAAGGGGAGCTACCAGAAACCTTGGGAGACTAATAATAGAAACGTTCAGGAGGGTCTGGTATCCCGAAAAAGGAGAAGCTAGACATGCAACAAACACGGAGCCTGTTAAGTGCCTCCTAGCCCTCGCAAAAGCTGTACTGAGAAAGGAGCAGAAGCTTCTCAACCCAGACAGAGTCGATCTGGACGTGCTACTTGACGCATTGAGCGGAGTTGGCTACGACTTAAAGAGAGAGCCAAAACAAATCTCAGGCATAATAAGCGTTTTCCTCATGAATCCTAGGCTCTACATGGCTGATAAAAGGATGATTCTCAAAGCCTTAACAAGGTTCTACGAGACCCTAGACCTAGCAGTCTTCAGGGATAAAGTTTACTGGAAACGAGTATACAAGCCTGGTAAGGAGCCTATGCCTAGCGACAGCCCGGCTGAAACGATTGAGAGGGGACTGGATGAGAGGGACAGCATAGCCTTCTGGAAGGTCTATGCCGAAGAGTTCATAGATCAGCTACTCAAGGCTGAGGGAGAGGAGATTAGACCTGACAGGGTTATAAGAAGATTCTATGTCTTAAGAAGCCAATTAGAGACCATGAAGCTTAGAGATCTCGCAATCACTAGTAGAGAGGAGCTCCCAATCATGCTGAAGGATCCTAGGAACACTCTCCACCTAATGGTTGAAGAGATAGAGATCGGCTTCTACCTCGATGTAGTGCCATCAACCGTCGAGGCCAAACCTAAAGCCTCTATAGAGGTTGATGTAAACGTGAAGCCTGTAAGAGAGTTTAAGGCTGAAGTTCTACTCTATGCGGATCATGGCATGTTAGAGCCTAGTAGCGGTGTCCCACCATTCAAGGCTCGGTGGAGACTCACGGCTGAAGGAGAGGAAGGAGTCTACAGCTACACCATTACAGGCACCTCCGATGTTCTGCAAAGAGATGAGAAGCTCACAGTCAAAGTTGTAGGAG
>QMYL01000144.1 GCA_003662645.1 Candidatus Bathyarchaeota archaeon | reverse complement strand
ACGATCTTACCAAGGTACATGACCGCTATATTATCCGAGAAGTACTTCGCCGTCGCTATATCATGGGTTATGTACATGATCCCCATACCGTACTTCTTCTGTATCTCGCCGAGCAGGTAGAGGATCTCGGCCCTACTTGAGGCGTCGATCATCGAGACGGGTTCATCCGCAACGAGGAAGATGGGATCCAAGACGAGGGTTCTAGCTATTCCAACTCTCTGCCTCTGTCCCCCTGAGAGCATGTGAGGATACTTCGGGAGGAACTCCTCAGGGGGAACCAGCCTAACATCGGAGAGGGCCTTCAGGACTTTCTCATTCCTCTCCTCCACATCATATCCATGTATGATCATAGGCTCCTCAACTATCTGTCTGACGGTCATGTAAGGGTTGAGGGAGGTGAAGGGGTCCTGGAAGATCATCTGGGCCTTCTTCCTGAACCACTTCATATTGCCCTTTAGGTTTGTTATATCCTTGCCCTCAAAGATTATCCTCCCCGAGAAGGGTTGGATGAGCTTCAGGGCAGTTCTCCCTAAGGTTGTCTTGCCACTCCCGGACTCTCCAACTATCGCCACGGTCTCCCTTCTATGTATCGTGAGCGAAACCCCGTCTACGGCCTTCACTGTCAGGGACTTGAAGAATCCCTTACTCACGTAGAAGTATGTTCTGATATCCTGCAAGTCCATGAGCGCGCTCAATCCTCACCACCATAAAGCCAGCACTTGACGAAGCGGCCTTCCTCCAACTCGATGAAGGGAGGCTCTAATCCGCATTTACCGAAGGCGTGTGAGCACCTAGGGCGGAAACGGCATCCCGCGGGAGGGTTCACGAGGTCTGGGGGTGCTCCCGGTATGAACTCTGGAACCCTGTCACCCCTCAGCAGAGGAACGCTCGCTATGAGCTTTTGTGTGTACGGATGCTTCGGGTTTAGAAGGACGTCCTCACTTGAGCCGAGTTCAACTATCTGGCCGGCGTACATGACCCCTATCCTGTCGCAGATGTCACTTGCCAACGCTATGTCGTGGGTTATGAAGATCATCGAGATGTTCAGCTTCTTCTTCAGCTTCTTTAGGAGGTTCATGATCTGAGCTTGGATGCTCACATCAAGCGCTGAGGTCGGCTCGTCTAGGATGACGATCTCAGGGTTCAGGACTAGAGCCATAGCTATGACTACCCTCTGCTTCATCCCACCGCTCAGTTCATGGGGATACCTATACACGAAGTCTGGGGGAAGCCCAACCATCTTGAAGAGGTCCTCAGCCCTCTTCATGGCTTCCCTCTTCTTCATCCCCTTATGGATCATGAGGGGCTCCGCAACTTGGAAACCAACCCTCAAGACGGGGTTGAGGGAGTTCATCGCTCCTTGGAAGACCATGGAGATTCTCTTCCAACGGACCTTACCCCTGAACTCCTCATCGCTTAGATCCATCAGGTTTAGGCCGTCGAGGATCACCTTTCCCTCGAACCTCTCGACATTCCTTGGGAGGAGCCTCATCAAGGCGATCGCTGTGCTCGATTTTCCGCATCCAGACTCCCCGACGAGCCCTAAAGTCTCCCCTCTATTCAGGGTGAAGCCTACGTTGTCGACCGCCCTAACAGGCCCCCTCAGAGTCTTGTAGTAGAGTATCAGGTTCTCAGCCTCTAGGAAGGACATCAGCGCCACCGCCTCAGCCTTGGGTTGACGACGGGCTCAAGCCCGAGCGCTATAAGGACGAAGGTGACGGCTGAGAAGACTATGAGGAGGCCCGGTGGGAGTATCCACCACCAGTAACCGAGGTAGACTGCCCCATTATCGAAGCCGTACTCCAGAATCTGCCCCCACGTCGGTATACTCGGGTCTCCGAGCCCTAGGAAGCTCAGAGCCGCCTCTGAGAGTATAGCCGAGGGAGTGTAGAAGATCATCTGGGAGAGGATGTACGGTGCGACCTGCGGGAAGATGTGGCGTGCCATTATCCTCCACTTCGAGGCCCCTATCGAGACAGCCGCCTCGACGAACGGCGAAGACTTTATCTGGAGTATCATGGAGCGCACAACTATGACTAGGTTCGGCCAGCCGAATGCTATAAGAACCGCTACTATGATCCAGAGTTTTCCACCGAAGATGAACGTCAGGAAGATGAGGAGTGGGAGTTGGGGTAGGTTATTCACGACGTCTGAGACTCTCTGTATCAAGTCGTCGATTTTCCCTCCCATGTAACCCCCCACTATCCCCAGGCTGGCCCCTATCAACGTGGTCAGGAAGGAAGTTGTGAAGCCTATCAGCAAGGCGACTGGGAAGCCGAAGAGTAGGCCTTGGGCCAGATCCCGGCCTAGGGTGTCCGTTCCCATGAGCCCGTACACTTGCCCGCCGACGACGAATGTCACCCTGCCTATCTTATCCTTCCCATCCTTCGCGTAGAGAACCACGGAGAGATTATATATTCCCTTCAGAGGCTTGAACTTCCCATCATCCCCTGGATAACCGAAGATCACCGCCTCGTAGCCCACGTCCATGATATCGGATGGAGCGACGGAGATCTTGTACTCTCTGGCTAGGAACTTGGAGAGAACCATTGCAACGTAGGTGTTACCGCTCAAGATGATCTTTTTAGGCTCGTCGCTGTACCTCACGTAGGGAGGTTTCTCACCGGGTACGGGGGACTCAACTATGAGCGTGTACAGCTCCATAACCCTCCCGTCGGGCCTCTGTACGATTACCTTAACCGAGGGGGCCTTACGGTAGTAGACAACATCCTCGAGCTTTATGGTTATGAATGTTGGGAACTGATTTACGGTGAGCTCGTAGCTCACGTTGTAGAACTTCAGGTAGTGGCCTCCCGAGAGGAAGGCCTTTGAGGGGATGCGGGTTGACATGGAGAAGTGGTTGAGAAACTTCTGAGCCGTGAAGAGGTTAACCCACACGGGCATGGAGGCCTTCGGGTTGTCAGCCCAGTACTTCGGGTTGTTCCAGTAACGTGTCCCATAGTCGAGTGGGAAGTTCAGTAAGGTATAGATCGAGATCACTACAACCGTTAGGAGGAAGATCACGCCAAGTTTGGAGATTCCGCCAGCCCAGAACTCGGCCCATGACTCCTTGAGGTAGCTGCTCACTTATATCTCACCCTCGGGTCGACTATCACGTATAGAACCTCAAGTACGAACCTAGCGATCACGTAGATGAGCGTGAAGACGTACGTGAGGGCTAGGATCAACGCCTCATCGACGGACATTATGGCGTTGAAGTATAGGAGGCCTATGCCCGGCCAGCTGAAGACCGTCTCTGTCAGTATGGCCCCGGTGAGGTAGAACGCTAACCCAAGTATAAGATTCGTCAGGATCGGGGGAGCCGCAACCCTCACTATATATCTCCACAAGACGAGCTTCTCTGGAAGCCCCTTGGCCCTAGCCGCGGTCACGAAGTCCTCTTGGGCAACCGTTATGACTATGCTCCTCGTTATGTATATCCATGAGCCTGAGAGAGCTATGACGAGGGTCGTTACCGGTAGGCATAGGTGCCACGCCAAGTCAAGGCACCTCCAGAACGGATCCGTCGGCGGCGGTGTGCTGAACATTCCCCCGAATGGGAAGATCCTTATGTAAAAAGCGAAGACGAGGATGAGTATCATGGCGAGCCACCAAGTGGGTAGGGCGTAGGATACGGCTGAGTAGAGAGAGACGAAGCGGTCTAGGAATGAACCCGGCTTCGTGGCGACTTTAACCCCTATAGCCAAGCTCAATAGGAAGTTCACGATGAGAACAGTCACCATCAGGAAAACCGTGTTGGGCATCCTCTCCAAGATTATATCAGCTATCTT
>QMYL01000143.1 GCA_003662645.1 Candidatus Bathyarchaeota archaeon | reverse complement strand
GTGCTGAGTGGATATTTGCCCTCGTAGAGTCCGTTCGCCTTTATTGATGGGAAAACGTAGCCCCTAACGAACTCCTCCTTTGCGTCTATTGAGTAGTGCTTCAGGGCTCCTAGGCTTATGGCCTTCTCCTCTATCTCCTTCAGGTTCTCCCTCTGGCCCACGTCTAGGGTTACGGTTATAACGTCGGCTTCATACCTCTGTTGTAACCACTTCACCATGACCGATGTGTCCAGCCCACCCGAGTATGCGAGGACCACCCTTTCCTTCATGGCGCGGCATCTCCTTTAACGGGAAGGAATGGAATTCTTATATATCCTTTTTGGTCAAATTATGTATAAAAAACGCATGTGGTGAACAATATTGGTCAAAACTTCCCTAGCTAGGGTTGTTCAGAACTTGATAGATAGGGACCCTTCGATACAGGACGCCTTGAGGAGGGGCTACGGGAACTACAGCGCGATAGCTAGGCTCTTAAAACCCATGGTTGAGGAGGAGCTTGGAAGGGAGGTCACACTTGAGGGTTTGATAACCTCGGTTAAGAGGGCCAGCGTCACCTACAAACCCAGCAGGGAGTACCTAAGGATAGTTGCCGGCAGCATCCTTAACATGAGAACCGACGTCGCCAAGTTCTCGGTTGAGAAGACCAGAAGGAACATCGAGATGATCAGAGGCGTTATAGCCGACTACCCTGAATCCTTCCTCCAAGTACTCGAGGGAACGAGAACACTGACCTTGATATTCGACCAGAGGATAATGGGTGAGCTCCGCCCGATGTTTAGGGAGGCTGACATACTGGATGAGAGGCAGAACCTAGCCGCATTAATCGTTGAGAGCCCCAGAGAGATAGTTGACACACCTGGCTGCATTACGGCCTTCTACAACCCGATCTCGAGGGCTGGGATAAATATAGAGGAGACCGTCAGCTGCTTTAACGAGACCATAATCGTATTGAGGATGGAGGATGCCGGCAGAGCCTTCACCATACTGACCGACCTGATAAGGGAGGCTAGGAGGCTCCTCGCCGGGCCTTCCAGGTGACCAGTCTAGGTTAGGTGGAGATCGTAATTTGAGAGTAGACCCTTGATCACGGGGTTCTCGATGAAATTGTTTAGGATCTTCTCGGCCTTGTCAGGGGATGGCGTCAGCGGGTCTAGGGCTATGGCCTGCGTGAGGAGATTCTTATCTTCCTCTAGGATCCCCTCAACCATCACCTCGAACTTCTCCAAGTGTTGGTTTAAGATGCTCACCACAGATTCTGGGAGCTTGAACCTCCCAGCTGGCTTTATGGAGCCTCCTTCTATAACAGCTGGAGCCTCAACTATGTGGCTTGGTTCTATCCCATCTATAGCCCCCTGGTTCTCTATGTTCAGGGCCATAACCTCGAGCCTCCTCTTATGCGTGATGGCTGACGCTATATCCAGGGCGTACTCCCTTGACGGACGTATTGTGACCTCACCCCTTCCCTCAGCCATCAGCAGTAGCTTCCTCCTCCTCTCCTCCTCCCTCCTGACGACATCTCCGCTGAGGGCCATCTTCTCGTAGTCTATGTATCCGCTCCTCTCCCTGAGTATGGGCCCATAGATTGGGTTCCTCATCCAGTCGTATAGGTAGTGGAAGAATTCGGATGTGTGTCTGTCGCTTAGTGTAGGTGGGACGCCGAAGACCCTGTATAGGTCTCTCCCTATCAGGTACGGGTGTTCCCTCAACACTCGCTCCTTATCCTCCATAAGTAGGCTCTCGAGGAAATCTTCGTAGACGCTCTCGTCTCTATGCGTTATATCGGTCGTCCAGGTTAGGTGGTTTATTCCAGCTCCCTCCATTCCGATCTCGTCGATCCGCAGACCGAGAAGCTTAGATGCCAAAGCTCGGATGTGGTGGCAGCCGTGGCAGAGACCAACGATCCTCACCTTGGTCGACTTCCTAACCGCCCTGCACACCGGGGTCATCGGGTTCGTGAAGTTCATCAATATGGCCTTTGGGGATTTATCTTCAACCTTCTGGGCTATATTTAGAATCGCCGGGATCTCGAGTACGCCTTTGAGAACTCCGCTTGGACCGACGGTGTCACCGACGACCTCGACGGCACCGAGTTTTAGGGGTATATTTATGAATGCCTTTAGGGCCTCTAGGCCGCCGTAGCGTATGGATGTTATGACGAAGTCCGCGTTCTCTAGGGCTTCGTCCAGGTTCGTTGTGGCCGCAATCTTTACGTCTATATCCTCTTCCTCGATGAACCTTCTGAGGATCCTCTCCATGATGCGCAGCTTCTCTTCGTCTATGTCCATGAGGATAAGTTCGCTCCCCCATAGGTCTCCAACCCTCAGTAGGTCCCCGAATAGCCCTAGGGTGAAGTGGCTTCCAGCCCCAATCATGACTATCCTCGGGCAGTTCATAAACCAAGCTTACCCAGTGAGTTAATAAAGCTTTTCTTCACCATCTGGGATCATGGCTGAGATTGCCGGTAGGTGTGCCCGGGCTTATATTCGCCTCCGGGATTAACCCTACGGTTATATTATATGAAGATAGGGTGCCCCATTAAGAGGAAGGAGGTTCACTACCCTCCCAAAGGGTTCTTACCCATCGGTTCGGTCTCCTCAGCGGTTGGGATTTTTGGTGACGTTGTAGGCGAAATCTAAGGATTCCTTTGACCTTAAACCTTATTAGTATCATGGTTTTTATGTGCGATTGTATAGGATGTCGGGTGGGAACGTCGAGTTGCCGTTCTATGAGGCTCTTTATGCCCTCGTCCTCTTCATGTGGGTTCTCTTTCTAGTCACCTTCTTGACGAAGAAAATATACCACCACTACATAACGAGGGGTTTGAAGGAGAGGGTGATCATCTATTATAACCGGAAGATAATCCACATCTTGGCCGGGGGGTTGATCGCCCTATTGACCCCCTTCTTATTCACAGAGGTGTTTATACCCTTCACCCTGGCCATGGTCTTGGCGGTTGTGAGCTACATCCCATACAAGACTGGAAGGCTCAACTATTGGTACCAAGTTCCGGATAATATGTTCGATGTCCACTTCTGCCTCATGTGGGGTCTCACCATCCTCCTGAGTAAACTCCTCTTCAACAATTGGTGGGTGGGCATAGTGCCGATACTCTTCATGAGCTTTGGTGACGCCGTAACAGGCATCGTCAGAAACGCGATGTTCAAGAGGAGGACCAAGAGTTGGTGGGGGAACCTTGCCATGCTGACCGTCTGCACACCGATAGGTTCGATATTTGGGTTTAAGGGAATCCTCCCAGCCATAGGTGTGAGTATAATAGAACACTACGAGTATAAGTGGATAAACGACAACATAACCGTCCCGCTCATCTCATTCTTGATGATATCAATGCTATGAGATCAGCCCATTCGAACAGCACCGAACACCGGAGTATGATATCCTAGGTGGGAATAGAGCTTCAACAACCCGGCCTCGGATGGCTTAAGCCTCCCGCTCACTTGTGGGATGCCGCTCATCTCCTCTAACGCAACTTTTTTATTAAACCCCTCCAAATTATCAAAATGATATATAGATAGTCGCTTATTGATTGGAAGCGGGGTGGGGTAGCCAGGTTAACCCGCTGGGCTCATAACCCAGAGATCGGTCGTTCAAATCGACCCCCCGCTACCACTTATGAGGCATTTATTTTTCCCTAACCCCATTATTAATTTTTACTAAGGTGGTAATCTGCGTTTCACTGCATTCACAGAGGAGCTTGTTTAATTTATTCTCGATCTTCCTTTATAATCAATTGATTCCTTAACCATCTTTCAACTCAGCAGTTATGATGGTGGATGCATAAGTTTTAAGGGTTATGAT
>QMYL01000142.1 GCA_003662645.1 Candidatus Bathyarchaeota archaeon | reverse complement strand
GAGTTATCCGTGCCTTTTACCTCGAGGAACCGGATAGGGTTCCAGTCTTTGAGCAGCAGATTCAACCTCCAACTTCTGAAACAGTTCTGGGTAGAGTTTGCACCGTATATAACAAAAAGATACGATTGCGGATTCTTGAAAAAGGATACGTAAGTAGGCATCTTTTAGATAGAATGGTTAGGGATCACATAGACCTAGCTTTAAAGCTTGGATTGGACGCCGTAGTTTTATCTACAAATATTAAACCTGGTAAGCTGGCCCCGATAAAACGGATCTCGGAGAATGAATGGAGAGATAATAATGGAAACGCCATCCACTACTTCCCTGAAAGTGATGAGTTGGTCACCATAGACCTCAAGATTCGTAGAAGAGGTGTAGAAGGCCTTAAAGAGAGAATCGAAGAACTAAGAGAACCGATAGACTTAGATCCAGACAACTTCTACGTCTTTAGGAAAGTTAAGGAAGAGATTGAGAGAAGAAACCTCAACCTTTTCATCTTTACTGGATCCGTTGTATTCGGCTGGCATGGGAGTGGATGGACGGACTACGCCCTAAAATGGCTATTCACACAGCCAGATTTAATGCTCAAATATCTAGATGCATATAATAGAAGAGCTATTGAGGTGGCGAAGATGGCGATTGACTTAGGAGCAGAAGCCGTTCTAGATGGTGGAGACCTAGCATATAAGCATGGACCCATGCTCTCCCCAGAAATGTACAGGAGGTTCATACTTCCATACCAGAGGATGCACTCAGACGCCTTCCATAAGAAGGGAGCCTTCATCGTTAACCGGTCCGATGGATGGATATGGCCGATCGCCGATGACTTCCTAATCAATTCGGGGGTTGATGGATATTGTGAGATAGATAAAAGCTCTGGTATGGATTTGGCTGAGCTGAAGAGGAGTTATGGCGATAAGATCTGCCTATTAGGGAATGTTGATTGTGCTGGAGCCCTTGTTCACGGTGATGCTAGGGATGTTATTGAGGAGACTAAGGATTGTATAAGGAAGGCTGCACCCGGGGGCGGTTACATACTCTGCTCAAGCAACGTCATACATAGGGGTGTAAAGCCAGAGAACTATTTAGCTATGCTCGACGCATGCCATAAGTATGGAATTTATTAAAGATGTTAAGGCTTGAAGGTTTAGGCATCATGGAAGTATAATTAGGTAAACGAGATGATAACAGGTAAGAAGTTTCCATAAATCGTGCATAGCTGGAACTCCTCATTTTTAATATCTTATTTCTCTCCTGTCACTCTAAACGAGGATAAGGAGTATAAAACAATATAACCTAAGAGAGGAAAGAGCAAGCAAAAGGCAGAACCAGAACAGAAGGCACATAAAATAATTTACGAAACAAAGCACAAATTCGTATTCTTAGAATGGTCCTCCGATAACCCTTCCTTCCTTAATAATCCAACTTCCTTCCGTAGAGACTCAACAACTTTCGGTATCACCATCCATAACGGAGGATACCAGAAACAGACTTATTTCAAATAGGTTTCTAAGGACAGAATATAAGAATTTGGCGGACCCGCCCGGATTCGAACCGGGGACCTTCGGCTCCGGAGGCCGACGCCCTAATCCAGGCTAGGCTACGGGTCCAGGTATGTCTCCACGTTTTTAATATCTCCCCCCATTAATAAAAACACTTTAATTACCGCGTGTATATAATGCTGAAGAGTTTAAGGTTTAATGATGGTGTTGATGGTATGAGTGAGGAGGTTAGGTTGCCCCCAGCGGTTCAGGAGCGGCTGTTGAGGCTTCAGCAGCTTCAGCAGACCTTGCAGTCGATCCTAACCCAGAAGCAGCAGTTAGAGCTTGAGTTGATCGAGATAGATCAGGCCTTGAGCGAGCTTGAGAAGGCCTCCGATGACGCTGTGATATACAAGTCTGTGGGCTCCCTCCTAGTTAGGTCGGAGAAGTCGAAGGTTACGAACGATTTGAAGGAGCGGAAGGAGCTCACGAATATGAGGATAACCGTACTCGGCAGGCAGGAGGAGAGGTTGAGGAGCCAGATAAAGGAGTTGCAGGAGAAGCTTCAGAAAGACCTCCGTCCATTATCCCTCCCACAATAGGGAAGGGTGAAGGCTTTGGGTGGACTGAAGGTTTCATCGCTCACCTACGACCAGCTGGTTAAGATATGTGAGGAGGCTGAGGAGGCTGCGAGGAGGCGTATCCTCTCAGAGGTCTCCCAGAGGAAGATATCCGACCTCAACATAACGGTTGACGCCGAGGGCGGGGAGACCCTAACCATAACCGTCGATGTTGAGTTGACGCTGTCACCGACGGCGCATAATGTGGATGTTAAGAGCCTAACCGATGAAGCTGTGAGGGCGGCTTTCGAGTCCATAGAGAGAAGCCTCAGAGACCGGAAGGGTTGAGGCCTAGTTAGAGCATGGAAAAGGGTTTGTTTATGTCAGCCCGTAAGATTAAAGAACTAATGGAACGTTTTAGGGCCACCTCGATTCTCATACTCTGCCACCACAACGCTGACCCTGACGCTCTATGCTCCGCCTTCGCCTTCTCCGGCCTCTTAAGAAGGTTGAGGTCTGGGTTAAAGATAAGGATAGCCTCACCTGAGGGCATCAGCAAGTTATCTAAGGTTTTACTCCAGTATATACCGATTGATGTATCCTTGGATAGGCCTAGGTTCGAGGAGTTCGACCTGTTCGTGATGCTTGACACGAACACCATCCAGCAGCTGGGTGATTGGGGCGAATACTTAAAGAGGGCCTCCAAGCCCCTCATAGTCGTGGACCACCACGCCAGCCATCCTGAAACTGAGAAGCTGGCCACCCTATACATCTTCGATGAGGAATCCTCATCAACTTGTGAGATAGTTTATGGACTCCTCAGGGAGTTCGGGTTTAAGCCGTCCAAGGCTGAGGCTGAGGCCCTGTTCCTAGGAATGGCCTTCGACACGAAGCACTTCATATTGGCGAAACCCTCAACCTTTAAGGTTCTTGCCGAGCTTGTGGATATGGGAGTCGACCCCCAGAAGGCCATAACGAAGCTCTCGATGCCGATGGATCAGTCTGAGAGGATAGCCCGCCTTAAAGCCTGTCAGAGGGTTAGGCTTGTGAGGATCGGGGATTGGATACTCACATTCACGCACGTCGGTGCATACCAAGCCTCGGCTGCGAGGGCTTTGATCGAGCTCGGCGCCCACTTCTCCTTCGTCGCCGGCCAAGATGGGGACCAGATACAGATAAGCCTTAGGTCTAGCCGGGATTTCTATGAGAAGACGGGCCTCCATCTCGGTGAGGATCTGGCTAGGCCCCTCGGTGAGTATCTGCATGGTATGGGAGGTGGACATGCAACCTCGGCTGGAGTCAACGGCTTCGGAGAATTTGAGGATGCCGTGGAGTACTCAATGAAGCTCATAAGGGATAAGCTGGCCCGTTAGGATTTGGAGGTTAACCCTTGGATCGTGAATTGGTTGCTAAGGTTATTGAGGAGGTTGAGGGTGAGGAATCTGAGGTTGTCGATTTAACGTCCAAGCTCATCCAGTTTGAGACCGTGTCGCCCCCAAGCGACACCAGGGAGTGCGCCGAGTATGTTAGGTCATACCTGGAGGAGGCTGGGCTGGAGACATCAACCTACGAGAGGAGGGGGAATAAGGTGAACGTGCGGGGTAGGCTCAGGGGGAGGGCTGATGAAACCATAATATGGCTTGGACACCTAGATGTTGTCCCGCCCGGAGAACCCGAGAACTGGTCATACGGACCCTTCAGTGGCGAGGTCGCTGATGGTAGGGTTTACGGGAGGGGTTCAACCGACATGAAGGGCTCCTGCGCGGCGGCCATGGTCGCTGCGAAGGT
>QMYL01000141.1 GCA_003662645.1 Candidatus Bathyarchaeota archaeon | reverse complement strand
GAGGAAGAAGTGCGATATAGCTAGACGGATAATCGAGGCTACGAGGGGAGATGTAACCCTAGAGTCCCGTAGAAGCCTACTTGAGAGGTCTATCAGAGATTTGAGGAACTCCCTGAAAGGGAAGGGGAACCATGGCTAGGCTTAACCCGAACGAGATACTCAGACAGGTCGAGGCTGAAGGCTTTGAGAGAGTGTGGAAGAGGAGCGCAGAGCTCCTCCCAAAACCGAGTGGTAGAAGAGAGAGGAGGATCGGACGCGGAGAATCTCATCCACTCTACGACTTGATACAGAGGCTGAGGGAGCTCTTCCTAGAGATGGGCTTCACAGAGGTCTCAAACCCGATAATAATCGATGAGAACGAAGTTTACAAGCAGTACGGACCTGAGGCGCCGATCATACTCGACAGGTGCTATTACCTAGCAACATTGCCGAGGCCTGATATAGGGTTGAGCAAGGCCAAGCGCAGGGAGATAGAAAAGTTGGGCGTTAAGCTCACAGATAAGAGGGTCACGGCGATAAGGAGGACCCTACGCAGTTATAAGAGAGGCGAGATAGAGCCTGACGACTTGATCGAGGCCCTATCCAAGGCGCTTGGGATACCTGACACAACCGCGATGTTGATTGTCTCAAGGGTCTTCCCGGAGTTTGCGTCGCTACGTCCTGAGCCGACGACGCAGACGCTTCGCTCGCACATGACAACCCCATGGTTCCTAACCCTCCAAGCTCTACAGTATAAGGTCGACCTACCCTTGAGGTTGTTCTCGATAGGTGTGCGCTTCAGGCGTGAGCAGAGGGAGGACCCAACGCACCTCCGCGTGCACCACTCAGCGAGCTGTGTTGTCATGGATGAGGAGGTCGACGTCGAGGAGGGTGAGGAGATAACGAGGAACCTACTCGAGCCCTTGGGTTTCGAGAGGTTTAGGTTCGTCAGGAAGGATGTAACATCAAAGTATTATGCACCCGGGATGGAGTATGAGGGTTACATCTACCACCCAACGATGGATAGGTGGATAGAGGTAGTCAATTACGGCTTATACAGCCCGATAGCCCTTGCCAGATACGGCATCGAGTATCCAGTCCTAAACGTTGGGGTAGGGGTTGAACGTGTAGCCTTAGCCCTCTATAGGGAGGATGATGTACGGAGGCTCGTCTACCCCCAATTCTACGCGGAGCTAACCCTATCAGACGAGGAGATAGCTAGGATGGTCAGGATCGAGGTTGAACCCGAAACCCCCGAGGGGTCGATGATCAAGAGGAGGATAATAGAGGAGGCCATAAGGAATGCGGATAAGGTGGGACCCTGCGAGCTCCTCGTTTATGATGGGGAGGTTATGGGAAGGAAGGTTAGGGTATACCTGTACGAGAGGGATGAGGGGGCGAAATTGATAGGAGCTGCGGCGATGAACAAGATATACATCTACAAGGGGAATGTGCTCGGCATACCGGAAGACGGGATGGAAGACTTAGAGCTGGTTAGGGAGGCGAGGAGGCGCGGCGTCCAGACAGGTATAAGGTTCATCGACGGCGTAGCTTCACTGGCGGCACGGAGAATTGAGGAGGCTGTGAGGTCTGGGAAGAGAAGGATCAACGTGAGGGTGAGGATAGCTAAACGTCCAAGGGACGTAAACATAGAGATAGGCGAGGTTGCGCGTAGGTATATAACAAGCCGGAAGGGGAGGATAGAGGTTTCAGGCCCAGTCTTCATGGGCGTGAGAGCAGAGATAGAGAGCCTAAATCCACGCAGTTAAATTTATGGTTGAGATGGAATTGAGGACGACTACCAACCTCACATTCTCCATAGAGGAGGCACGTAGGTTACAGACCTCCCTATCCAAGAGGGTGGTTAAGCATGATGACCTCCCCAGAGCGGTCAAGTATGTGGCGGGCGTCGACGTAGCCTACATCGGAAACCTATCGATAGGAGCCGTGGCGGTTTTGGACCTAAAATCCTGGAAGACGGTCGAGATAGAAACCTCACTCCAGAGGGTTCACTTCCCATACATACCCACCCTCCTCTCCTTTAGGGAGATGCAGCCAGCCATATCGGCCATACGGAAGTTGAGGATTAAGCCGGATGTCTTCCTGATTGATGGACACGGTTTGGCTCACCCATACCGTCTAGGCTTCGCCAGCCATCTGGGGGTTATGATGGACTCCCCAACTATAGGGGTCGCCAAAGGCCTCCTCTGCGGTGAGGTTAAGCCGATGGAGGGCTACCGTGCGGGGGATTGGAGTCCGATAATCCACAACGGCGAGGTCATCGGCGCAGCCTTAATAACGAGGGCTGGGGCCAAACCCGTATATGTCAGCATAGGCCATAGAGTCTCACTTGAAACGGCGATCAGGATAGTCATGGATTGCGTGAGGGGTTACAGGATACCCGAACCCATCCGTAGGGCCCACATATTCGCGAATAGGGAGAGGATTAAGTTGATAAATGAAGCTAAGAAGGTGAACCTTTATGGATCCCAGGCTTAGGAGACTGATCAGGAAGATCAAGAATGACAAGTTGAGGAGGATGGTCTCCGAGCTGGTTGAGGAGCCAAGGTTCGAGGTTAACGGTAAAGTCTACTCCGGCCTCCCACTAACCGATTCACCCGCAAGCCTCTCCAGACACCACAGCTACCCGGGAGGCCTCATAGAACACATAATCTCAACAGCCAAGATAGCGATGGCTATATGCGACTCTGTAGAGGAGGTGTATCATGGGAGAATAAATAGAGACCTCGTCATAAGCGGGGTTATACTACATGACCTATTCAAGCCGTTAACCTACCGCTTGAAGGAGGATGGAACCTATGGTGCATCCCAGCTGGGTGAGAGGATAGACCATCTAACACTGATCTCATCCGAGCTGATCCGGAGGGGGTTCCCCCTAGACCTGATACACATAGTCTGCGCACATCATGGGGAGGCTGGGCCTATAACCCCCAAGACCATAGAAGCCCTCATATGCCATATAGCGGACATGGCTGACTCCAAACTGAATAACGAGGTTATAAGGGCCGCTCTCTACCTAGTCAGGGAGGTTACAGGCGAGACCCTGGAAAGCATGAACTCCAAGGAGGCCTTCAGGATAGTTCAGTTAAAGACCGAACTCGGCTGGGATGGGGTGAAAAGGGCCTTGGAGGAGATCGGAAAGAGAGAGGGAGACGGAGAAGGCTAGGCCTCTGAGGTTTTGCCTCCAGCTTCCTCTTCACCTCCCTTCCTAGCTTTAAGCCATCTCCTAACGTTTCTATACTCATTAAATGCTATAACGCCGACTATGATCAGTGTGGTTGATGTTAGTATGGTTGAGCCGCTCCCCTTCAGCCCAGGAACTCTATCTATCGCCCTAGATAGAGTGTTCCAGGCAGCCGGTATCCCTGTTGTGAGTATGTTGAGGGCTGTTGGACCCCTCACCGTAATGTAGATTGAGTTAGACGTCCTCGTGAATGTCCTGTTCATGTAGTTATATGTCACTAGGGCTGGGGGTATTGTGTATATGCCCTCCCTCTGGAAGATGAGGGTATAATTATGCGTGACCGATGAGTTTCCGGGTATGACCGGCCAAGTCTTG
The DNA here is from genome assembly GCA_003662645.1 of Candidatus Bathyarchaeota archaeon. GTDB lineage: Archaea > Thermoproteota > Bathyarchaeia > Bathyarchaeales > B26-1 > B17-G17. Next base: position 273 of record QMYL01000141.1, on the reverse strand, counting down.
GTGAGGCTTCCCTCGACAACCCTGACGGACGTCCTATAAAAGCTCAGTAGGAGCTCATCCTCTAACGTGACGTTCTCAGCGGGGTCCGTATCCTTATTGACTATCGTTATGGTCACTTTAACCCTTTGGCCTACATCCGCCGCCTCAAAGGTGGAGGTCTTCTTGACTGTTAAGTCTAAGGGCAGTATTTGGGTGAAGTTTATGGATAGGAACTCAGCGGGTATCGGCACACCCGCCTCAACCGTCTCAACCTTGAGGGGTATGGTCTCATTC
>QMYL01000140.1 GCA_003662645.1 Candidatus Bathyarchaeota archaeon | reverse complement strand
TCTCAAATGACGTGTGCGCGCCACCGATCATAGAAATCCCGACGCCGACGCCATTGGAATACGCCTCAATATTTCTCGCCCTAGCGATTTCACAAGGAAAGTTGGGCTCGATCGAGATGACGTTCGAACAGGCAATAAGGGTCGGCGAAAGCGCCAAAGCCTTCGGCGGCCTTAAGCTCTTAAAAGAGGTTTTATCGTTGATCCCAGAGCTCGGCGTGGAAGAAGCGTTGAACGAAGCCATGAGAAAAGAATTATCCACAGCATTCTCAGATGAGGAGTTGAGGGCATTGCAGCTCAGCTTCACTGGGAATGAAGTATCCCTCGAGGAGCTGAGAGACAAATACATGACGCTCATAAGGCAGATGAGGCCCGGCGTTGATCCTTGGATGGCGTGGACCAGATTCTACAAAAAGCTCAAGAGGATGGAGGTGATAAAGTGACGCGCCTCATAAGACCCGCTTCCATACTGCTCCTAACATTGCTCGTCCTAGCTCTAGCGGCACCAGCCGCAGTATCCGGGAAGGGCGCCGGCGAGATCATCCTCAAGTTCGAGGCTCCAGAATGCGTGAAACGCGTAGTAGCTTATAGCTATTTGAAGGAGAGGCCGTTGGAGTGTCGATTTGAGGATGGATCCTGCATCATCACGCCTTCCGAGGTCGGCGAATCCATTGAAGTGGCCGTCGAAATAGATGAGCAACGATGTTATATGAGAGGTTTTAAGGATGAGGTCAGGCTACTCGAATATCAGGGAACACGTCTGATGATCAACGCCGCAAACTACACCATGATCTTTACGGTACACGTAAAGAAGTTTAAAACGGTATACGTCACCGTCACATCCGATCCCCCCTACTGTATAAATCTTGTAAGAAGCGACATGGTCAACAAAGAGGATGGGAAGTGGCTCATCGGCCCCCTCAAGGTAGGAGATCAGCCCGCGTATTTTTGGCTAGAGGTAATCCCATCCGATAACTGCACCTTCTCCAGTTGGAGCCTCACCCCCCTAACCTCGAAGAATCCGTACTCCACCCTGGTTGACGGTTATATAGACGAGAACGTCACCCTGACGGCGATATTTCGGCCAATAGCCCCACAAACCATAGAAGAGATGGAGGGCGGGAAGGCGGAGGGCGGCGCGCCTCCACCTGCCACCATCACGCTCATAAATCTCTTAAGGGATAACTATCCGCTTCTAATCACGTTAGCAATCGTCGCCGGCGTTGGGGTAGCGATTCCAAAGACGGTGAAGTTGCTTAAGAGAAGGAGGAAGAGGCGGATTGATTGGTTTAACGCAACCCTTCAACATTTAGAGAGGGAGGCGGATGCCAGAGCTCCATGGATAGGCATATTCACTAAGAAGATAGCGTTCAAAACGTTTAGCCTCGAAGATCTTGTCGAAGGCCTCGAACAGCTCGAGACCGCATCAGAACACCACGCACTCATGATTCATAGGCCGTCATCGGTCGCAAGCCTACACTACTACTTAACTAACTTGATAGGCGGCTCATATGCGATGGTTGCGGATAAGATGGTTGCGGGGTTATGCGCCTATTACGGCATAGCCCCCTTCACTCGAGAGTTCGCGGCCGGTGCGCGCGCCCGAGCGGAGGAGGTTGTAAGAGGCTATCGTAGCGGAAGCATCTCGCTATTCGAGGCCGTCAACATGCTATATCAATTCCTCGCCAAATGGGCCTCATCGGACGTGACATTTAGGGTGCATGAGGAGCTATCGAACAGCTTCACGCTTAGGCACGGCCGCCTACCCAAGATCGCTGATTGGGTAGACGACATCATGTCGCTATGCATTAACATGCTGCGGGCAACCCGCGTCGTGACGCCGGACGTAACCTCGACCCCCAAGCCCCATGGATTGGCGGAAGGTGTAAAGGGAGTGGAGAGGTTAGAGGCGCCGAAAGCCCCAGCCAAACCCCCAGAAGCCCCAGAGCCGATTAGGCGCAGGGTAATGGAGTATGCGGCAACCAACCTCTTTTGTAATCCGTTCAAAGAAGACGAAGAGCTTGAAGAGCTCGCCGCAAAGCTCTGTAGGGAGATGGGAACCGATACTCCGGTAAGCGAGGTGAAGAACCTTCTAAAGGAGGCGATCTATGAGCTCAGAGCCAAAATCCTCGAAGGACGGGTTGAGGACCTCGACCAACTCCCCATCCCAAGAGAGGTTCTCGACCTCGAATCAGATGAAATTATGCTATACGTAGAGGGATGTAACCCAGTCAAGCTATACAAGGCGGCCGCCGAGGTAGCTATATCCCCCGAACCCGAGAAGGCGGCAAGCGAGAAAGTAAATGAAGTGATATATGAAGGCGTGCATCCCACCGACGACCTCAGGCAACGAATTGAGGCCGCACTCATACGCATAGCCGAGAGGATCAAGGAAAGAGGGGGAGTCGGCGAGGGTCAGGCAGTTATAGGTGTCGAAGAGAAGGCTGTAGAAACCGTCACAGAGGAATACAAACCGCAACGATTAGAGGTAAGGTGGGTGGAGGAAGGGGAGATCGGGAGACTCTGCCCCCTATGCGGCGAAGAACTATCTAAGAGTATGGAGGGTTTGATATGCCGCTCATGTGATATAATCTACAAGATAAAGAAGGTGCCCATAGCCAACGTCGAAGAAGAGGAAGCTTGGGTGCTTAAAATACCGGAAGAGGTAGTAAAGGATCCCGGAGTAAAAGTCGTAGTCCTGAAAGATTACCCATACAACCTGCCTGCAACATTTACGATAAAGTGCGAAGGCTTTGAGGCGACGGTTTACCGAGAGCCGGCCAAGAGAGGTATGAGGGCCGAAGAATTCGTCGAGAACTTGATAAAGTCTATAGAGCGCGACGCCCAGACTGGAAGATGCTCTATAATAGTCGTGACGAGGCCGGGTACTGACCCATGGTCTAGGAAGACCATATATCTCGAAAGAGTGGTCAGTCTAACCTCCACCTTAGCTCATTTACCACCGCTCCTGAAGAAACTTAAATTGATAATAGTCGTTCCCGAAGAAACCATATTCCTAAAAGACGCCATAGGAGAATTGAGGAGAAGACTAAAGGAGGCCAACGTGGAGTTCAAAGAATACGTCGTCGAGCTACCCTATGAAGAGATCTTGGAGAACGCTAAGAAAGCCTCCATCACCAATCCAGAGCAGATAGTCCACCTCTTAAGGGCGTTTCCAAAGATTCTGAGACATTTGCGGCGTGGGAAAACGTTACCGGAGGCCATTAAAATCGAGCTCGCCTCCGAAGGTGAGGACGTGCAGTACATAATCAACGCAGTTGAAAAGTTCCATAGGTTAGGAGGAAGGCTGACGGAAGAAGAAGTTAAGGAGGTCGTTGGGCTTGGAGGAGTCGCATGGGTGAAGCTCCAAACGCTAAAAGCCTTGGACTTAGTGGGGTGACCGCCTAAAATGCCCTCGGCCCTCAGGATTCCCCTCGTGATAGGGACAGGGTCGGGCGGATGCAGGATAGCGTCCAAGCTAGCCATACCCGGAATAAAGAGGGTTTGCATCAACAGCAGCTGGAGGGATCTCGAAGCCCTACCGGGCGATATAATCAGGGTTAGAGCCGGAGACGGGTCGGGCTCCGGAATGGATCCGAAAAAAGGGGAAAAAGATTACGTTAAGATGGGCGGCAGGGAGAGGCTACTGGAGACCATTGAAAAGATCCTAGAGGAAAAAGGGATGTCGAAGGACGACGTAGACCTCGTGCCGATCATAATCTCAGCGGGCTTCGGCTTCGGCTCGGGCTCCGGCCCCAAAATAGTCGAAGACGTCTGCAAACTCCTGCCCAAGTCGGCCGTGATCGCGTGGATAACCCTCCCATTCTTCCACGAGGGGGAGGAGACGAGGAGG
>QMYL01000139.1 GCA_003662645.1 Candidatus Bathyarchaeota archaeon | reverse complement strand
TACCTCTACAGGGATTCGATGGGTGTAATCGCTGAGTTGGCTGAGAGGTTGGGGATCGAGCTCCCAGAGGAGACCATAATCTTCGGTGGTGGAGCTTGAAAGGATGCATAAAAATTGCAGGGTACTGCAATTTTCCGAAAGCTTTATAAGGAAGTAAGTGTTTAACTGTTTAACAGTTAAACACTTAAGAAGGGGAACCAAATGAAGAAGAGCAGGAAGATGGCGTTGCTCCTACTACCCCTACTGATAACCTACCTATTCCAGGCCACACAATACGCTAGAGCTCCAGTGAAGTACAACTACTACGTCGTCTACGCCAAGAACGCGGACATAGCCCTCATACCAGGGACAGATCTTTCACCGGAGGATGGTGATAAACTACTGAGGAACTCAACCTCGCAGTTGGGTCTCTACAACCTATCCCTGGGCAAGTGGGCTCCTGGATACCGCATCAATTACACCGACGCCTTCCGCATAAGGAATAACGAGGCGTTCCCGGTAATCATGGTTGGGCTGAACTTCTCGAGTGACTCAACTGGAACCCAGTACTTAGCGATATACATTAAGAACGGAACCGATTGGGTAGCCGCGTGGCTGGGTGATGAGACGAGATCACCAGCCAATGGGAACCAGCTGAACGCTTCACATTATATATACATAGCGGCTAATGGAGGCGAGGTTGTGGTCAAGATCGAGATAATGATCAGTGAGTCTGTGGCAGCCCTGAACCAGACCTCGAGTTCGCTGATGTACGGCGGGACGATGTACCTCTGGTTCACAGGTGTGTATTAGGATGCCCGAATCTAGGAGGTGTCAAGAGTGGAGGCCAAGTCTGAATTGGAGAAGGTAGCGGAAGGGGTTGAGGGCGTTAAGGTTCCGAGCTTTCCGATAGATGAGTTGATAGAGGCCGTTAGAGATACAAACGATGAGCTCCTCCAGTTAGAGGAGTTGAAGAAGCACTCAGAGAAGTTGAAGATGGACCTGATCCGCTACTTCGTGGATATAATGAAGGGCTACGATATAGAGGTTAGAATACCGGCCAAGGCTCTGCAGTTCGATGGGGATGAGGCGAGAAACCTGCAGGCAGTATTCCTCAACGGCTCCGGCGTGATAAGCTACACCTTCACCGACGGCTCCGTCAAGGCACACAGGCTGGAGGATTACAACCCGGCAGACTTGATGGAGATCTTCAACGTCGCTATACCGATCCTGAAGAAGACCTTGAGGCACAAGAGGAAGGAGTATGAGGAGATAAGCAACCGCCTCACGAAGATAGGGAAGTACCTAACCTTCGTTAGGGATAAGCTCTCAGAGGATAGGAAGCGGATAATCTGGCCCTTCAGAAAGGCTTAGGCGTCAACCTCAAAGAGAGGGTTAAGGGGATGAGCGTGCTTTGGGCGATGACATACTGAGAAGGTTAGATCGTATAGAGAGTAAGTTGGAGACCGTGAGGAAGATGTTGCGACGGTGTATGCTCTCCGAGAAGACCCCATCTCGGGTACCTCCGCAAGGGTTAACCAAGCACCATGAAGCCCAAAGCATGCTCATCACAGGCTCAAACGAGACGATGGTATACATATACACCCTCAAGCTTACCGACAGCTTGAGGAGAACCATGCTCGTCATGGATAAGCTGCAGGAAGCAACAGCATTGGACGTCGCCGGCAGGACTGGGAGAACCAGAAGCACCGAGAGCACCTACCTAAACCAGCTGGAGAGGATGGGATACCTCGAGAAGTTCAGAAAGGGTAAGATGACTTACTTCAGGATACCATCGATAATCCTGAGCGAGTTCAAGAAGAAGTTTGGGGATGGTCGGAGATGACTGGGGATATAGATAGAGACTTCAGGGGTAGGTCTGGGTACCTAGACCTCCTTATCGCAACCCTTACTGAACATGATAAGAATATGGATAAACACCTGAACAAGATGGATAAACTATCCCAGAACCTCAACAAACTCTTGAGCGAGAACGTTAAGAAAGAGGGGAAGGGATCCCCAAGCCATCCACCGGATGGGAAGGGGGACAGCCTAACCTACCTGAGGATAAAGTTGAACCGGCCTCTAGATGAGGTTATAAGGATATTGGAGGCGCTCAAGAAGGAGGAGTGAAGGAGGATACCTAGACCTCCTAACACGGTGAGTTCCTTTCTCTTCAGTGTTGTGTGATGTTATTATCCAAGCCGAAGTTTTGTTAGCCGAAGGTGAAGCTCTTCGAGACTCCTTCTCTGCACTTCACTGTAATCCTGAACCTTGGGGAGTCCCAGTCCACATTCGCGGTTTCCAGGCTTAACCAGACGAACTTTACATCGCCCTTCAGGATCGTCCCAACCCTCTGGATGTAACCGTTCACCTCAACCTCCACGTCATGGGCGTCTGCCGTCCCGTTATTCTCGATGTAAAACTCGACTGTCCGTAGGGCTCTATGGTACCAGACCTTCGCTATCCTGAAGCTTGGATTCCCATAGCGTATGGACAATATCTCTGTTAGGAAGAGTACCTGGACCGTCAGGGATGAAGCGGCCGAGATTATCAGGGAGATCAACACAATGTACAGGTAGAGCCTACTCACATCCTTATGGGCGCTCATAACATCAACCTTCCGGGATTGGATATGGTGGCTTATGGGTATCCGTAGTCGATTATCTTTGTCGAGTTTGAGGCTATATAGTTTCTGTATTCGTTCCCAACCTTGTCCATGATCCACCACTCCTCCCCGTAAAGGTATGGGTCGACGGCGGCGGTCGCCGTTGAGTTGTTGAAGTACTTTATACTTCCAGCCGGTCCGCAGATGAGTATGTAATACTCAACCAATACTTTGTCTAGGTATTCCATGTCCTTCCCGTAGGCCGTCAATTGGAAGTCTGTGACGTTATACTTCACGTACCCGTCGAAGTCGTTGAGGGAGCTCTCATCCTCAACCATCCAGTCCTCATCGTAGAAGGAGAGTATGCCCTGCGCCGTTGAGTTGGCCGTTATCTCGTAGGTCCCTGTTGAGTTTATAACCCATATCCTCCTTATGCCCCACCACTTGTAGTACCACTGGTTAGCGGCGGTACTGTTTGCCCTAGCCATACTCGGGAATGGATACTTGTCCCACAGGTATAGGGCTACAACATCGATCTCCCAATTGCTCTGGGTTGGGTCCGTAAGTTCACTCCCACCCTTAAACCTTATCGTGAACTCTGAACTCGTTATCGTTACGCTGTAGTTGTTCCACTGGTATGGTTGGAGGCTGCTGATTACGTTCTTCCATCCGGTACCGGTCCAATAATCGACCATCAAGCTCTCAGCATCCAACTCACCAGTCTTTATGCATAGCTTCGCATACTTGTTGTAGGCGTCAACATCCGTAAATTGAACCTCCAAGTCGAGTTCGTATCCGCCATCGGTCCAGACATGGAGCAGAACAGCATCAATCTCCCAACTATCCTGATCCCGATCCTCAGTCACATCCTCGGCTCCACGGAACCTTATCGTGAAGACCGAGCTATCTAGGGATACGGTGACATTATTCCACGAGTTTGGCGAGAGACCGTTGATCAGGGTCACCCAAGTATCCCCGGTCCAATAGTCTACTATCAGAGTCTCATTACCCAAATCTCCAGTGTAGATGCACAGCTCCTCGTGGAGCTGCGTGTAGTCGACCTCGGTGAACTGAACCTCAAGGTCAAGCTGGTATCCCCCCTCAGTCCATAAGTGGAGTAGAACAGCGTCGATCTCCCAGCTATCCTGGACCGTATCGTTGAATTCAGATGTTGCCTTGAACCTTATCGTGAAGGTTGAGCTTACGAGGGAGACTGATACGTTGTTCCAGCTGTTAGGTTGTAAAGCCTCTATCAAGGTAAACCAGTCCACACCGTTCCAGCACTCAACCTTGAGAGTCTCGTTACCCAGATCTCCGGTCTTTATGCAGAGCCACTCATTCTCCTGG
>QMYL01000138.1 GCA_003662645.1 Candidatus Bathyarchaeota archaeon | reverse complement strand
CTTCATATACCGCGGGCTCGGCAGGGGGGTATGGACCAGGTGAAGGATAAACTCAAGGTAGCCGTAATAGGGATGGGCTTCTGGGGGAGGAACCACCTGAGGGTTCTAGACGAGATAATGGATGCGGAGGTTGTGGCTGTATGTGACATAAACCCTGAGAGAGCAAGGTTTGCCGCGGAGAAGTATGGAATCAAGGCGTACGTAAACAGCGGCAGAATGCTGAGGAGAGAGGACATAGACGCCGTAACCATATGCGTCTGGTCGACGAACCTCGCCAGCGAGGCATTGAAAGCCTTGAGGTCCGGGAGGCACGTCTTCGTGGAGAAGCCGATGGCGAGCACGACTAGAGAGGCTAAGAGGATGATGAGGGTCGCTGAGGAAAGGAAGCTCATCCTCGAGGTAGGCTTCATAGAGAGGTTCAACCCGGGGGTTAGACGCCTGAAGGAGATGATAGATGGAGGAGAGATAGGCTCCATAGTCTCAGCCATGGCTAGAAGGGTCTCAAGGTGGCCTGAGAGGATTGGAGATGTCGGGGTCATAAAGGATACGGCGATACACGATATTGACATGATGCGGTATATCTTCGGTGAGGACCCGGTGGCGGTCTACGCTAAGGCTGGAAGCCTGAGGCACAGGAGGTTTGAGGATTACGCCCAGATAATGCTCGCCTTCGGCGGTGGGAGGACCGCCTTTATAGAGGCCAACTGGCTCACCCCATACAAGGTTAGGAGGCTCATCATAACGGGTAGCAATGCGATACTCACACTAGACTATATAACCCAGGAGATGACCATCGAGACTGAGGGGCAGACCTTAACCCCAAGGGAGGAGTGGAGGGAACCACTAAAACTGGAATTGCAACACTTCGTTAGGTGCGTCCTAGAGGGTAGGGAGCCCCTGGTCACGGGTTTGGACGGCTTGAAGGCTCTCACAATAGCCGAAGCTGCTTTAAGGTCGGCTGAGAGAGGTATTGTGGTCAGGTTGTAACGTCTATGGAGGCTTACTAGGCCTCCTTGACTCCCCTTCTCTTTTAGGTCTTCGTCTTCCCGGAGAGGTTGAAGGGCTTACCCTCCAAGAGTATCTTCTTGGGTATCTTATCCTTCCACTTCTCTAGAAACGGCAGGTCCTCCTTCTCATCCCTCAGCTCGTCAGGAAGCATCTCGGGTATCTCATCCCTTATCGGATACCAACGTAGACACTTCGGGCATATTATTATTCCCTCAACTATCTCATCCTTCTCCTCGAAGACGTGGAGCTCGAGTGGGTAATACTTATCAATCGGGCAAGCCAGTATATCCATAAGTCTCCTCTTAATCCCTGACCCCTCCATCCATAATTATCAAGACATCGGGGATAAATAATTTCCTACACCGTCGAGCCTATTGTTCCACCAATGCTCAAGTAGGCTTCTCCTCATATCCCAAACCTCCAGGGTTGTGTCAGACTTGGCTGCTCCCTCTGGCTCTGGCCATCTTGTTGGCTATCAGCGCCGCAAGTGAGCCAGCTGCCACCCCCCCATCGATGTTAACCACAGCTATCCCCAGTGAACACGCTTGGAGCATGGCCATTAATGCACCTACGCCCTTATCCCCAAACCCGTAGCCAACCGATGTTGGAACTCCAACAACAGGGATGTCCACCATCCCCGCGACGACTGAAGGTAGGGCTCCCTCCCTTCCGGCTACAACTATGAGGACGTCTACCCCTCTCTCTATCATCTTCCTCAATTGTGGGAAGAGCCTATGCATCCCCGCCACGCCTACGTCGTAGGCTGTTATGGTCTCGCAGCCCATCTCCTCGGCTATGACCCTAGCTTCCTCGGCCACTGGAATATCGGCGGTTCCAGCTGTCAGTATGCCCACGACTCCGCCGGACCTCTCGATCTTGTAGCCTTTCCTCCTCAGTATGATTATCCTCGCCTCGTCGTTCTTGGTTAGGGTAGTTCCCTCAGGTAGGTTCCTCTCTATGAAAGCCGTCTGCTCCATGTTAACCCGGCTTATTATCGTTCTACCGGTCTTCTCGAGGTTGTTGAGCGCGATCTTGAGGAGAGCCTCCGGGGTCTTCCCCTCGGCTAGAATTATCTCTGGTATACCCCTCCTAGCCTCGCGGCTTGTATCTATCCTGGCCATCCCCTCAAGTTCCGAGATGGCCGTCATCCTTAGGAGCTTCTCAGCCTCATCTATCGTGATCTCACCCTTAACCAACTTCTCGAGGATTCTCCTAACCATCTCGATGCACACCTTAACCTTTAATAGAGTTCTTTTATAAGGTTAAACCGGTTCTTAAAGGGTTGGGTGGATAAGTTGCCTCAAGGGTTGATACCGGAGGAGGCCGTCAAACGCCTCCTAGTCGTAGACTGCCAGGTGAGCGGTATATCGGGCGACATGATCCTGGGGGCCCTACTAGACTTATACGAGGATGAGGGGCGCATCCGGAAGGCTATAGAAACCCTTGAATCGATCAAGGATTGTATCAAGAGCTGCGGCAGGTTAAAGGTATCGGTTGAGGAAACCACACGTGAAGGCATCAGGGCTAAGAGCGTTAAAGTAGAATTTGAGGAAGACACCAGAAGTAGGACGGGTGTAGAGCTTAAGGAGACCGTCACCAGATGCGCCGAACATCTGGGGCTGTCGACCGAGGCCAGGGAACTAGCATTAAGAACGATCGATACCCTCCTCGAGGCTGAGTCTAAGGTCCACGGCGAACCGGTTGAGAGGGTTCACCTGCACGAGATGGGCTCAACCGATACGATAGTAGATGTGGTCGGTGCGGCCTACCTGCTTGACGACCTAAACCTCCTGAAGGATACCATGGTCTACTCCACACCAGTCTCGGTTGGCGGTGGAACTATGCGTTTCTCCCACGGGGTCACGTCAGCCCCAGCTCCGGCCACCCTGGAGATAGTTAGATCAAGAAGGTTCCCTATTGTTGGTGGCCCGGTTGATAGGGAGTTGGCGACTCCAACCGGGGTTGCCGTACTCGTTAACCTGGTCGACGAGGTTGCTCCTTTCTATCCATCGATGAAGCCTCAGCGGGTTGGCTACGGGGCTGGTAGGATGAATATCGAGGGAGTTCCGAACATCTTGAGGGTCATCTTAGGTGAACCCGTTGGTGGAGCACTCATACCCGATGAGGTTTACGTCTTGGAGACTAACCTGGATGATGTGACTGGTGAGAGCTTAGGATACCTCATGGATAGGTTGCTCAGGTGTGATGGTGTTAGGGATGTTAGCCTTATCCCCATGTTCACGAAGAAGGGTAGGCCAGGGAATATAGTTAAGGTTATAGCCGATAGGGGCGGCGTTGAGGAGGCGGTCAGGTTGTTGATGGAGGAGACCGGAACCCTAGGGGTTCGTTTCTATAGGTGTAAGAGGTTGATACTGGCGAGGGAGCTCATTGAGGTCGAGGTTGAGGTTGAGGGGTTGAGGGAGACCGCGCTGGTGAAGGTCTCAAGGGACAGGGATGGAAGGGTGATCCAGGTCAAACCAGAGTATGAGGATGCGAGGAGGATCGCCCTAAAAACTGGGAGACCCCTCCGCTCGATAATTCGATCATTAACCGAGGAGGCCATGAGAAGGCTGGAGAAGGGGGTAGAGCCCCCTTCAAGGATGTAAAGCCCTTATATCGAGCACAACCTGATACCACCTCGGGCCAACGCTACGAATAATCCTCCCATACGGGACCTCAAACTCGACTCCAAGGCCGTTCAGTCTCTCCTCAACCCTCCTCCTAACCTTCTCAATAGGGTCTTCACACCTTGATGCATGCTCGAAGTCGTAGTAGTGTATCCATCCCCCATCACTCCTGAGGGCTTCCCTGGCGTACTCGAGATATTCATAGGCCCTTAATGGTAGAGGCATTAAAACCCTATCGGCTATGCCCCTAAGCCTCTCCCGGATCACAACTTTAGAGTCTCCGAGTATGGGTATAACGATATCCG
>QMYL01000137.1 GCA_003662645.1 Candidatus Bathyarchaeota archaeon | reverse complement strand
GCGGGTAACCATCAAACCTGGCTGAGTAGCACCTAACCCCCAGACCCCTCAAGGCCTCTAGGAGGGGCATCATAGGTCTCCTGCGGAGGCTCTCACCGCCGGTTAGTATCGATATCCCATCTGCGAGAGCGGTGACCGGCGTGATGAAGCGTATAGTCGACCCTGAATCCCTACAGTAGATCACATCCTCCGGTGTGGCCGGCTTCAAGGCTCCGTGGACGTTTATGTATCCATCACCACGCTCGATGTCGGCCCCCAGAAGGCGGCAGGCATCAATCGTCGCCAAGGTGTCGTCGCAGATTAGGGGCTCCCTTATCTGGGAGGAACCCTCGGATAGGGATGAGGCTATCAGGGCCCTATGGGTGTAAGCCTTTGATGGTGGAGCCCTAACAGCCCCGCCGAGTTCATCGGTTCTCTCGATGATGAGGTCTACCATTCCGGATCACGACACGATGCGGGCCTTCTCGTGGTTGACTCTAGCCTTGATGATCTCTCCACCATAACCTTCCCATGCGTTCAGGACTTCTTCAACCCTATCCGTTGGGACGACCGATGCAACGGCTGGACCCTTACCGGATAGCCCTGCGGCTACGGCTCCGGCTCTTAGGGCGTCTATCGCTATGGTTGGGTCGTAGCCGAGGACTGAGGAGTATAGTATACCATTCAGGGTCATCGCCGACCAGTACTCTCCCCTCAAGGCAAGCTCATGGACGGCTTTGGCCTCCCTGGCTATCAGCCTCATACTCTCAACGTCGGATTTGGCTGTGTACGCCTTCTCTCCGGGGACGTATATCAAGACGGCGTGCTCCTCAACCTCTAGGCGTCTCAGGATCCTCCGCTTCATGTTGTCGGTTATGACTAAACCACCGAAGTAGGAGGCTGAGGCGTCATCGAAGGCCCCGGTTATCGTGACCCCTGCATCTATCGACCCGTCGACGCCCAGGTTAACGATGGTCAAGTCGTCGACCTCACCGGTCTTCCCTAGGGCTGATATAGTTGCTAGGGCTATAGCGTTCGACGCCACGCTGCTGCTCTTCAGCCCCCTCGCTATCGGTATGTTCGATCTAGTCTCGACGTAGGCTCCATACTCACCCTCGAGGTTGAAGTATCTCAACACCCTGTTCACAACCTTCTCCATCAGGATTGGGCTCTCATCGGGGTCTGAGAGGATACGTCCAACTATCCTACCGGGTTCATCTGTGAGCCTGACCTCAGCTTCGGTCCACAAGTCTACCCCCAAGGCGGCTCCAAAGCCGCATGAGATCGCGTTTATCACCGTTACAGCTCCGTGGGCTATGGCTCTCCCAACCATCGGCATGGCTTTCACCCCGGATCATTCACTCCTCTTTTTCAGCTCCTCCCTCGCCGCCTTCATCATCAAGTCTACCGGAGGCTCTATTCCCGTCCATATCTTGAAGGAGACCGCGCCTTGGTGGACAAGCATCGTTAGGCCGTCTATGGTCTTGGCCCCAACGTTTCTCGCCTCTCTCAGGAGCCTCGTCTCCAGGGGGTTGTAGACGAGGTCGAAGACTGTCAGGTCGGCCCTCAGGAGCTCTTTATCTACGGGGGTCTCGTTGGAGTTTGGATGCATCCCGACTGATGTTGCGTTTATGAGTATGTCGGCGTCCTCCAGCTCCCTCTTGAGGGTCTGCCTTGAAAGTTCACCCCACCTGACACACCTCTCCGTAGCCCGGTTTATCCTTTCAGCCAGCTCCCTAGCTCTACTGACCGTTCTGTTGAGGATCACAAGTTCTCCAACCTCGGATGCGAGGGTGAAGGATATCGCCCTGGATGCACCCCCAGCCCCGAGGACTACGAGCTTCTTCCCCTCCAAGTCTTCGGTCACGGTCCTTATCGAGTTTAGGGCTCCCACCCCATCGGTGTCGTATCCTATCAGGATGCCGTCCTCGTTTAGGATTGTGTTCACGGCTCCAACATTCCTAGCGTTCTCGTCGAGCCGGTCTAGGTAATCAATAACCCTTATCTTGTGGGGCATCGTTACGTTTAGCCCCCTTATGCCTAGGGCCCTCATGCCGGAGATTGCCTCTCCAAGCTCGTCGATCCTAACCCTGAAGGCCACGTAGACGTAGTCTAAACCTAGATGTCTGAAGGCTGCGTTGTGGATGCATGGGCTTAGGGAGTGCTCTATCGGGTCACCTATAACGGCGCATAACCTCGTCCTGCCGGATATCCTCAATCCTCAACACCCAACCTTCTATAAATCTCCTTGAGGGTGGATATCGCTATCTGTCCCGGAGCTGTCTCTAACCCCTCCCTGAGCGATGCGTATGTGAAGTATCCCCCGAAGATTGGGGATAGAACCCTCGATATCACGCCGTATCTGCCCATGGCGAAGCAGACCAAATTAACCTCACAACCTAGCTTAGAAACCAGTAGGAGGCATGACAAGTTATCTGAGAAGGTTCTAGCTGTGGTAACCAGCTTACAGACCTCAGCCCCAGCGGAGACCTCAGACCTCACAAGGCTCTCCATCTCCCCTAGGCTCGGCGTCTTATTAAAGTCGTGGAAGGAGACTATCGGCTTCACACCCAAACTCTTCAACTTTGAGGTTATACCCTCAATTCCATCTACGCAGAACTCGATATCCACGTAATCGAAGCCGGCCTCGGCGGCTTTGATCAGGGTCTTAACCCTCTCCTCTTCATCTTGGGGTTTGAAACCGCCTTGGGTGTGTAGCCTGTTGGTGGCTATTAGGGGGATGGATGCTTCCTCTACAACCCTCTCGATCCCTTCTATGTCGTCTAGGTAGTCCAGTCTAACCTCGATTAGGTCTGCGCCTGACTCCTCAGCCTCCCTGATCATGGGGATTAGGTCTAGGCTTCTCTTGGCTCTCACCGGGACGCAGACCTTAGGCTTCAAACCTCTATCACCTTCTCCTCCTTAACTAAAGTTCCGAAGTGTCTCCCTCCCTCCTCCTCGAGCCTTACTAGAACCTTATCACCCTTACTGAGCTCCTTAACCGACCTGCTTCCAGCCTCGGTCATCAACCTTATGGTCTCGGCGTTCTGGACTATGGTCTTTATCCTCCTTCCATCACAGTCGGCCTCTATCAGGAGTAGGGGTCTCCACTCTATCTTAACCCGGCATATCGTGGCCGTCCTACTCCTCCCCTCCCTATCAACTATCAGGACCTCATCCCCAGCCTTCAACTCGGATAGGTATTTGGTCTTCCCTCCCGGTGTGAGGGTGTATAGGGCTACTGGGCCTGCGTTCACCCTGAAGGGGCGTGGTGCGACGAAGGGCGTCTTATGTACCTCAGCCTCAACCAGGAATAGCCCTGAAGATTGGCATCCGACGAGTAGTCCCTCCCCCTCCCTCATCAAGTCGCATGTGTCTATGCATACTCTCGCCCCTGAGCCTATAGGCTTCAACTCCACAACCTCGGCCGTCTTCAGCTCTATCCTCTCCGCCTCCTCTATCTCGGCCGGCCTGGTCTTCACTCTCCTCATAACCTCGTAGATTCGGTTTATCTCCTCGATATCCGGTATATCCACAACTATACCGTCCGTCCCTATCTCTAGGGTCTCCAGTGCCAGTCTGCTCTCCTCAACATCCGAAGCCACCGTGAGGAGCTTACTCTTACCGTGTATCTTCGCTATCAGGTTCTCCAGTGGTATTACCTTCCAGTCTTTGAACCTAACCATGACGTAGTCCGCTGAGGACTCCGACGCCTCGGTTATGGCCTCCTCGTCTCCTCGGTTCTTTACCGTGAGGGTGAAGCACGTTATTCTCCCATCCTCCTTAGCTCTTACCAGGTCTTCTATGGTCTCCACTATTAGAATGTCGGGTTCCCCTCCTCTTGAGGCGTCCATCCTGTCACTTCGTGCCCTCGTTAGTTCGATGTCTTCGGGTTCCACCACCAGGGTTGTAGAGACCTTTGATGCCTCCCTTATCAGGTTCTCTTTCTCGCCACTTGAGAGCGAGGGTTTGATTATAACCCATAACTCCCTCACCGTC